>JAGGXE010000045.1 GCA_021163225.1 Candidatus Micrarchaeota archaeon
CCGCTACATCGCTGAAATCGTAGTTCACACCGCCGTGACCGACGAACACCGAACCGTAACCGAACTCCGACGGCTCCGACAACGTCACAACCGACGGTAAACCTAAACCGCCCCGTATCATCCATACACCGGACCGCGGCAGTACGGTGATCAGGAATAATTCGTCCGCACCGTCACCGTCATAATCGTAAACCTCGGCCCATAACGGACCTCTATACCTGACCGTTACCGACGGTGTAATAAAGGAATTTTCAGAAATGTTGAACGGACCGTAATAGATCCCGCACTGTTTCTCGCTACCCGACGAAACAGATAACAACGCTATATCGCGTTCACCGTCACCGTTGAAATCACCGCTGTAAACAACCGGACGATCAGATTCAACGAACACGTAGGATAGGTCGGTCAGGTTCAACGGTGTGCTCGCATCCGACGGTATCACGGCCGACAGTGTCAGTACGGCGCGCGGGCGCACGCCCGCGCGTCCGAGCGTGTACAACCCGACAACGATACATACCACAACAGCCAACATAACCGCAGCAACAACCTTCTCCAAACGCCGCATATCCATAATTCTGCACCTCTACATCTTGATAGACATTACCTCGATAGGTATTGCACATATTGCATAGTCTCAAGAAGAATTTATTAGGGTAGTTTTAAAAATCATAACGTTCAGTAACGTTTGCAACTTCGTTCAGAAAGAACATCACGAAAAAATATTCCACTACAACCCGAGAAGAGTAGCGAAAAGAAAAAAAGAGGCGATCAACAGGAAAGCCGGTGAGACATGCTTCCCTGTCAACCGAGGTTTTTCTTAAACCCGCCTACAGAAAAATAAAAGACAACTTGGTTACCGGAGTGTACCGTAGCGTTGCAGTGTAACGTTGCAGTATAGCATTGCGTTGCGGTATTGCGAGTTGCGGACAGCATGGTACATGACCGGTGACAGGTGCAACGGTTACGGTCAGGTTACGGTTGCGTGACGGCGTTCGCGTTTCGGTTCACAGATAGAAGAGGTCTTTAGCTTCCTCTACAACGGTTTCCTGAGTCATCGTCTCGCGTGTCACTGCAGGAACATCGGACTGCTCGTGCTCGGACATAATGTACGGTGATTTTATGCCCGTTGTTATCATTGTCACGTAGATACGTTCACCCATTTCCGGAGTCAACCGTGCGCCTATCTTAACGTTCGCATCCGGGTCAAAGGACTGTGTCAACCGTTCACCGATCTCTATACCTTCACCCAACGTCAATCCGGGACCGCCCGATATGTGGATCAGTGCACCCTTTGCACCTTCGTAATCGACATCGAGTAACGGATGCGTCAACGTGCTCTTAACAACCTCTTCCACCCTGTCCGGCCCGGTTCCTTCACCTATGGAGATCATGGCTAACCCGCCGTTCTCCATCACCGTCTTAACATCCGCATAGTCGATGTTCATCAGACTCGGGAACATAATGGTATCGGAGATCCCCTTCACCGCACGTGCGGTGATCATATCCGCGAGTTCGAATGCTTTGTTCACGGGCAGGTTCGGTGCGTACTGAACCAACCTGTTATTATCGATAATTATCAATGTATCGCATTCCTTAGCCAGTTCCCTGATACCCCATTCTGCCTTCTTCAGACGTGCACGTTCCAGTCTGAACGGGTATGTAACTATTCCGACCACTATGGCGCCCTGCTCTTTCGCGATCTGGGCTACGACGGGCGCGGCACCGGTACCGGTGCCGCCGCCCATACCAGCAGTCAGGAACACCAGTTCGTTTTCGCCCAGAGCCTCCCTGATAGTGTTTCTTGACACCTCAGCACATTTCAGACCCACTTCCGGGAAACCGCCTGCACCGAGACCTCTCGTTATCTTAGAACCGATCAGCACCTTCGTATCCGCTTTAACGATATCGAGATGAACTTTATCGGTATTGATAGCAATAGTCCGCGCACTCTTGATACCTGTTTTAGCGATCCTGTTCACCGTATTGCATCCGCCGCCGCCTACACCGACCACTGCGATCCGCACCTTTTCATTGCTGAACAGCGAACCGTCATCACCCATGATATTCGCATTTGTTTTTGCATTCTTTACAATATCCTCGAACATCGTTTCACCTCTCATCCGATCATTTCGATATCAGAATAGATATCGCCGGACAATCTCTCCTCTTCGGGTTCTGCACCGAACACGCTTGCCCCTCGGACGCCTGTCACGATGGCCACGATCTCCAGTTTACCTTCGTAATTAGGTATGAGCCGTGCACCCCATTTCACGTTCGCTTCCGGATCCATCCGTTCGGTTATGATCTCTCCTGCTTTGATAGCATCGCCCAGTGTAAGGTCAGAACCGCCCGATATGTGGATCAATGCACCGCGTGCACCTTCGTAATCGACATCGAGCAGTTTATTCTTGAGAACGCTTTCTGCAGCCTGTCTAACCTTATCGGTTCCTTTACCTTCACCGACCGCTATGAAACCTACTCCACCGCCTTCCATGATCGCTTTAACATCGGCAAAATCGATATTGATCAAACTCGGTTGTGTGATCGTCCATACAAGACCGCCTATAGCACGGGCAAGGATTTCGTCCGCCACCGCAAACGCCTCATTCATCGGCAGGTTCGGGAACAGTTTAACCAATCTATTGTTATCCAGAAGGATCACCGAATCGCACACCTTCTTCAGTTCCTGAATGCCTTGATCAGCTTTAGCGCGACGTGCACGTTCCAGATGGAACGGATACGTTACCATCGCTATGGTTATAGCGCCCTGCTCTTTCGCGATCTGAGCCACTATCGGTGACGCACCGGTACCGGTACCGCCACCCATACCGGCACATATGAACACCAGATGCGCGCCTTCCAACTCCTTCTCGATAAGACCGCGATCCACTTCAGCAGCCTTAGCACCGACATCCGGATAACCGCCTGCACCGAGACCTTTTGTGATGCTCTTACCGATCAATATCTTCTTGGCTCGTTCGTGCATCATCGACAGATGTTGTTTATCCGTGTTTATAGCAACCAACTCTGTACCTTTTACACCGCTTTTTATCAACCGGTTGATGGTGTTATTACCTCCACCACCTACACCAACAGTAACAATCTTAATTCTGTCTGAGCCCATTGTTTCAGATTGAGCCGGCTCTTGCTCATTAAGGACAGATCTCACCAGACTTTCCATATTGATCGCCTCATTTAATACAACGTGACCGAAACATTTATATATGTTACGATTGACCCGAATTTTATATCTCGTATAAGAAGAACAGAAGTTTACGACGTGACGTAAAATTATTGCACAGTCGTTTTATACGGTTTTTCACGGTTAGCCAAAATTTCTCAACCTTCCTCGCAACCGTTTTCAATCTGTCACAATCTTTCTCAATCGGGTATTAAAGCGGTGTCATCTTTCCGTTTTCTTTCAATCCCTCTCATGATTATCTCGGCTATCTCCTCAGGTTTTCGGTCTTCGGTATCGATAACAAGGTCGAACAAAGAGAGGTCGGTTATATCGATACCGTAGTATCGTTTGTAACGTTCTATGTTGTTCCTGTCTTTCTCACGTATGAACGCCAGCGCATCATCAAAAGACAGATTATCCCGTTTCATTACCCGTTGCGCCCGCACCTCTTCCGATGCCTTAAGGAAGACACGAAAATCTGCATCCTTTATCATCCATGCAGCGATCCAAGTTGAAACCACACATCCGCCGAACTCATCGTTCAAACGTTGAACTTCTTCTGCAACACGTTTATCGAACTCACGGTCTATCCTACCGCCGTCATTACTGGCCAACTTCTGAAACTCCATCAACGTCATACCGCGTTCTCTAGCCATATCCTTAAACGTCAATCTAACCCGCGGAAGGTTCAATCTTTTGGCAAGGATATCGGCCACAGTATCTTTACCGCTTCCGGTATATCCTGCTATACATATTATCATCTTCCCGACCCGCTTCAAGAAGAGAATGGCTCTAAAAAAGGTTTTCTTTTAACTTAAAAAGATTCATTCTTTAACCAACTGTTTTACATAATCCCTGTATCTTATTTCTATGTCATCCATCGCTATTATACCTTCCTTCAACCTGCCGGCGTATTTGACTACCTTCTCGGTGCATGCATGACAGAGATGACCGCCGAACAACCGTTCGGGCCTCTTCTCAGATTTAGACATCCCCCTTAACGAATGCGTCCCTTGAAGCTTAGCATGACATATGGCACAGTAATGCACCTTTCCTTTTTCCCTTCTCTTATAATGTATCGTAGTGCGACCGCCCGGTGTCCTCTTGAAAATCCTCCGTTTCGACCTTGACCTGTTCCTAGGTAACGGCATTCTACATCACCTCTTAGTCAAACCTTAAACATTACTCATTTTTCAATCTTTTACTTTTCATCTTTTATAAACCTTTTTCCTAATTTTCGAATTCACTTTTTCATCGTGTCCGACATCTTCCCTTTTGAAACGTTTTTATCCGTTGAACCGTGACGACGCTTTATCAGGGAATACACCAATCCGAGTGTTAAACTCAACGGTATTACGACCAACCAGAACAGATGGATCGGTGTATAGGTTGTCGTCGGATGGAGGATAGGGATGGTTATCGGCAACTCAACGGTCTTCCCATCCCAGAGAGCATTGATTACATGAACGGTGCCTAAGAGTAACGGGAATATGACCAACATCGGCAGGAACCGATACTTCATCGATTCCATCATCAAAGGCATGATCTCTTTCTGTTTGGATTGGAGTTCGGCGATCTTCCTATCATCATTATTTTTAAGCGCATCGGCCAACTCTTTATTGTACTTAAGGATTTCGCGCTGTATCTCGTTAACGCGTTTTCTGTTACCTAGGGTGACGGATACTGCGAACGAGAAGAATACGTAAAACACTGCGATCATCACGACTTCGGTGACCCAATCCATTCTACCACCCGTACGCATTTCAATAGCCGTCGTTTGCCACAACGTTTTCGAAACGTTCTACCGCCTCGTCCAACCTCCCTTCCCTATTCTCTATGAAGACCACGTTTGCACCCGTCACCATAGCGTAGCAGGCAATCAACGTTTCCGACAGTTTCATAACCTTTTCCAAAAGTTCTCTGTCCAAAGGTCTGCGTCTGGTTTCATCGCGTTCGGCACGGGCAACAATTTCATCGATCGGAGCATGCACGAACACGAGATAATCCACCGTCAACCGTGACAAGATCTTCAACGGCAACCCTGCGACGTACCCGTCTTTTGTCGGCACTACCGCATGCGTATCGAGGATTATACGACCGTTCGACCTCTCGCACACCTGTTTTATCTCTTCGCCTGCCTTTTCCTGAACTGACACGTATTCGGTGCGTGAAAGTTTGTTACGCATTTCATCCCTATCCGTTATACCGTACTCCTCTCTAGCGATTCGAAACATCACATCCCCAAAATTAACGACTTCGTGATCCCTTTTATCCGCATTTGAGACAACCGTTGTTTTACCCGCACCGGGCAACCCCATCACTATAATCATAGAGAACACCTTTCCATCGCATCGTAATCAGACCATCTTTCACCAACACCGTCATCGGGCACAACAATCACACAAAACGTCCTGTCATCACACATCATCATATCAGAACATCTTCGCCCTCCTCTCAGAAGTATTTACCTACGCTCGGATACAGAGAGAACACATTCATCCTCTTAAGTTCTTCGTAGAACCTGTGCAATATACTCACCGTCAACAGGATACCTGTACCAGTACCCAGTGCGCCTGTCAGATCCGCGAACACCGCCAGGAGTCCGACGAACGCGCTACCCAGGATCGTTATCACGGGTATGTATCTGCTCAGCAAACGCTCGAGGATCCGCGGATCCCTTCGGAATCCAGGTCTGTGCAATCCGGACGCCATCAGTTGCTGGGCCACATCCTTAGGCCCCATCGACGCCGTTTCGACCCAGAACATACCGAAGATAACCGAGAACAGAACGAACACAATGGCATATACTATCACGTGCAGGATCTGCGGGATATGATAGATCGGCGTAACCTGTTGGAACAGGGATGCATAATACTCGAATATATTTACTTTGTAAGGTTTACCTATGTATGTTAGGAGATACAGGAAACCGTCAACAAGTCTCGGACCGGTCTCGGTTTGTTGAACCCAACCTATCATACCCAACACATCGACACCCTGCGGTGTTTCGGTAGGCGCGTGTGCAGGTAGGAACAATGCCATCAACTGTATGTAAACCATCAGGGCCGAGGTCAGGATAACAGGTATATTGGACACATAGAGGAACTTTATAGGCAACCTACCGCCGACACCGCGCGCCATACCGAAGGACAGAGGTATCTCGATCTTCATACCCTCGGCATAAGCAACGACAGCGAACACTATGATCGTAGAGAACAAAGGCATCAGTTGGATGATCATGTCAGACAACGCAAACGCGCCACCGGTAGCAAGAGTGCTCATAACCCCTCCATCACCGATCAACAGGTCGACTGTTCCGTACACAACTGTGAACGACACGTTAGCCGCGATGAACAGTGAAACACCGGAACCGATACCGTACTTGCTCACGATCTCATCCAAAAGCAGTACAATAACAGATCCGGCAATCAACTGCAGTATTACAACAACCTGAGTAAGGAACAAACTTCCCAAGACAGGGAGGACCGTAATCTTACCTAGGAATACATACATGGACGCTTGAAACACGGCGATCAAGATTGTCAGGAATTTCTGTACTGTTGCGAATGTTCTCCTATCATCCATATTATGCATATCTAGATGGATCATCCCTGCACCGTTTAACAACTGTAAGATGATACTGGCTATAACGATCGGTCCGATACCCAAAGTTATAAGGGAACCGTTTCTGCTAGCGGTTACCACCTGGATAAAATCTACGCCTTGAGATTTTGGTTGGTACACACCGAACGCAATAGTGTTATACATGATGAAGTACAGGGTGAGCGCTATACCCACCCATATGAGACGTTGTTTGATGTTTGGAGGCACACCCGGCGGAGATATCTCGGGTAGAAAACGTCTGACGGTCTCGGCAAACGTTCTTAAGGTAGACATAGAATACCACCGATTTAATCAGGTTTTTCGTTGTCTGACGGTTCGGTTACAGCACCTTCTGCGGTTTCTGTTCCGCTCTCTGTGCCGGACGCTTCTGACAGAAGTTCTACCGCGCCGCCGGCCTTAACGATCTTTTCCTTAGCTTTTTCGGTAACGGTCAGTGCACGTACTTTGACAGGCACATGTATACTTCCCGTGCCCAACACCTTACCGTCAAACTCAAACACATAGACCCCGTCCGACTTATCGATCAACCCTCTTCTGCACAGGTTCTCTATCTCATAAACATTGATAGTTTTGACGAACTTACGCACAGGTCTGACGAAACCGTGTTTACCGAGTAGATGTTTCTCATACTTAAACCTGTACGTTTTCTTATGTTTAAGCCCGCTGTGTCCGACACCGCCACGGTTACCTTTACCCCGTGTTCTTTTACTTTCCCCACGACCGTGGGTTCGGTTACCTATCAACTTTCTGCTTCTCTTCCTAAATCGTTTCATGACCACCACCGACCTTTTTACACCATCTTCATAAGAAGTTCATCCAACGTCGGCCATTTACCCAGGGCACCGTAAGGGTATGGACGTTTTATACTTCTGTATCCTTTTCGTGGAGGATTCAACCTGAACACCGGTTTGATACCTAAGTCTTTAAGCGTTTTCTTACCCTCGAAGAATTCTTTGACGAACTGTTTTATTTCTTCATCACTCAACTCCACCTTACGTTTTCTCGAGAATTCTCCGCGTTTTTTGATCAACCGTTCCATCATCACCGGACTGATCGGTCCGTACGCCACATAATCTTTAACCACGTTGAGCATCCCCCGGTAATAGGGGTTATCATCCACCACCACGCAATGATTAACACGTGTCAGGTTAAGTTTTTCGAGAGTTGTTCTTATCTTGGGTTTCACACCCCATAACCCTCTTACACGTACAACTGCAATCTTTTCCATAACCACTCACCCGCACAACCTTCACATACCTCCCTTGATACGTCTCAGGTTTTTAAGTGCAGTAATAGTAGCCATCGCGGTATTGTAGACATTACACGTATGACCGCGCGTAAAACTCCAGACGTCCTTCACACCAGCCATACCGAGTATCTTACGGTTGATTCGGTTGCATGCCAACCCCAGACCTTTTGGAGCAGGTTTAAGCACTACTTCAACGCTACCGTATTTACCGGTTGTTGTAAACGGTAGAGAATGTTTACCTCCACAGGCACATTCCCAGGAACCGCAACCCGTTTCAACTTTGATGATATTTTTCTTAGCATTACGTAACGCATTCTCGATGGCGGGACGTACTTCATCGCTCTTGCCGACACCTACGCCCACATGTCCGTTACCGTCCCCTACGAGAACAACCACTCGGAACTTGGATTTTCGACCGTTGTCAGTTACGCGTTGTGTTGTTTTCAATTCGAGTATTTCGTATTCCAGGTTCGGAAGGAGAAGATCAACGATTTCCGGTTCAAGTATAGGTTTACCCATTTCGAACAGTTGATCGATATCGGTAATTTTACCTTCTCTAACCATTCTACCTATCTCTGTCCTCGGCATCCAACCGCTCACATCTGTCACAGCGGACATTCTGCGACCTCTCGTTCTCAACTTCATGCAACCACCGTCTTATGCATCATCTTTTGTAATCTTTTCTTTAACGGTTTCGAACAATTTATCCAGGTTTACAACATCAACATTTTTATTCAGGTAATCCGAGAACCGTTTCCTGAACAATTCCTCATTTTCTGCTTTTAACCTTTTCGCATATTCTGCTATGTGCAGGCCCCTTATACGGTCCTCCGAAACAACCGATTCATCGAAGGTGCTTTCAATGCCTGCATCGACAACGCCTTTTAACCCCACGAACACGATACTCCCCTTAGATGGTCTGGATAGTCCGATATCCAACACAACCCGTTTAACACCCTTCTTTTTACCTCGTTTACCGCAGAGATAACCTGTTAGATAAGCGGTAGGAGAGTTCCGTTTTGGCAACCAACCGTGTTTGCTCAACTCTTTAGAAGTGGCACTTGCGATCACTCTATCACCTTCTGGAGAGAACTCTATGATCTGAGCGATTACCTGTTTATTAGTTTTACGGATAACGAGCCGCGGCAACCCGCTTTTTATGAGAGCCACACGTTTCCTGTAATCGGTTAACCCTTCCCTTCTCCTACGAAAATGAACCCTATATTTCGGACCTGTCGCCTTACTCATATCGCAACACCTTCAACCTTTTTACGTTTTCTTTTCTTTCTTTGAGGTACCGGTATTATCCTTACCCTTTCCCTTCGTCTTCTTTTCCTTGTTCTCTGCAACCTTCCTTTCTTTATCTTCGGTCTTCTTAACACTTTCCTTTTTCTTGACCTTTCTTCTTATTCGTTTTTTAACGATTTCATCGACCTTTTCCGGGTCGGTAACAAGACCGTTGTCTTTAAGATACTGAACCAAGGCACGTTTACTCCTAAAATGACCTCCTTTAATCATGTAATAAACGCGACGTCTGTCTATCGAACTGATCAACCCTTCCGAATACAACCGTCTCAACACTGCACGTTGAAGCCTCACCCTCGCCATCCACAACTTCTTTCTTAGACCTTTTCTACCGCCTTTCACATTGCCGGGACCCTTCTGCCTGCCTTTCTTACGTTGTCTGGCCCGCTGTTTAGCGCGAGCCCGTGAAACACCTTTCTTTTCAACAGCGTATATTATATTTTCTTTGATAAGCGCACGAACATCATCCCGGGTAAGCGCTTCGCTCACCTTACCCATCTCTTCAGGTTTAAACCTAACCTTACTCACACCCACGCCGAGTATGTCAGCAGCCATGCGTCTTACGGTTCTCACGGACATCGAACTCACCTCTTACCTGTGTTTGTCGCAGGCCTGTTCAGGACGCGTAATCCCAATTTATCGGCGGTCTCCAGTATCTGTCTCCGTTTCTGTGCACCTACGGAACTGGCTATACGGACAGCATGCACCTCTTTGTTTAACGAACCCAACTGTTCTGGATTGTAAACGAGCACTTCCCTAAGTCCTGACGGATGAACACCGCGAACATCATCCGGATTCCTGTATCCTATCGACGGCAACGCACCTGCCTGTTTGAGTTTCTGTCTCTGCTTGTTTCCGGTACCTCTCGGGCGACGCCACACATCCTTCAACCGTGAACGTTTCGTTCTGCCCACGTTAGGTCGTTTGAACCTCGGGTGACCTTTCTTTTTGATCTTTCCACCGGCCATAGGTCTCACCTATTCTTCTTCTAAGGCATAGTATATGCCGTCCTGGAACACTCTCGGGTCATAACCGCGTATCTTGGTAGCGTTTCGTATGTTTGCCGCGGTTTGACCTACCGCCTCTTTATCGACACCTGAGACGATCACTTCCTGTCCTTTAACGTCAACCTTTGTATTTCCTATTATCTTTGCAACCACACGATCCTTTCTACCGACAAAATTCTTTATCTCTATCATGTTACCGTTCACTGTGATACTCATCGGAAAATGCGAATACAACGCTTTCATCCTGATTGTATATCCTTCACGTACACCACGTATGACGTTTCTCAGATGTGCCGCCAAAGTGTTAACGAACATCACATGCCCCTGTAAGACGATCTGCTTATCCTTCTGATTAACGGTCACGTTCGGTATTTTATAAATCTTCTCCAAACTACCTTTTTCACCCGAAGCGTTCACCTTTACGATCCGTCCCTCCTGGTTAACTGTAATCTGGACATCATCAGGCACATCAACCGTTACAACGACTTCCTTCTTAGCCATCGACATCACCTAATAGACATAGGCTATCAATCTTCCTCCGATGTTACGTTTTTTAGCTTCCTCGTTACTCATCATACCTTCAGGGGTAGAAACTATCAGGATACCGAACCCGACACCCGGTATAAACTTCTGTTCCCATTCGAACCATTCATCCTTCTTCACCGGGAACCTCGGTTTTATCACACCGCAGTTATTGATCCTACCTTTGAGTTTAACCTTGAAAAATCCTGACTTACCGTCGTCAATAAATTCAAACTCATCTATGTAATCGTACTTCTGCATGATCCTGAGTACTTCGCGAATAACCTTAGACGCCTTCACCGTACATTCAGGATTACCTTCCCGTTCATTCAATTTTATTGTGTTCATTGCCTGCGCCAACAGATCAACAGACATGCTTATCACCTTAATATTTTCTGTAACCTATCTTACTTGCGACTTCACGGAAACATCTTCTACATATCATCAATCCGTGAGCAGTTATAACACTCCTCGTAGTACCGCAGATCCTGCACCTGTATTCTCCTTTACCTTTATACTTCCTTTCGTACGATACTGTTTTACCTTTACCCATATCACAACACCCTCAAACGCATTTTTATAATCACTCCTCAACATTCACATTAAACTGTTTCTTCATATAATCGATTGCCTCATCTCTGGTAACCCTATGCTTTTTACCTATCCTGCTTCTGGCTCTCCGTCTGTACTTTACCCGTGTTCCGGGTCGTGTCAAGGTCACACAAACGTCGAACCCGAGGATTCCAATATCCGGGTCGTACTTTATACCCGGATAATCTATGTACTCTTTCACTCCGAAAGACACGTTCCCGTATCTATCGAAAGATTTCTCGGGAATCGTATTGTTCACTGCCTTGAGCGCGTTCGTAAGCACTTCATAGGCCTTTTTACCTCTCAGTGTAACCTTCACACCGATCGGATCACCTTTTTTAATCCTGAAGGTAGGGTTACGTACCTTTGCAAGCGTTACTACGGGCGTAGCACCGGTGATTCTGTTTAACAACAGTTTTGCACGTTCCAAAGGTTCACCACCAACACCTACACCTATATTGAGAGTCACCTTTTCCACACGTACTGTTCTCATAGGGTTTTCTGTCATACCATCCCCTCATCCGACATCTATGCTATGAGAGACATCCAATCATCATCAACAGCGATCACGTAATCCGCCACGGTAACGATATCCTTACCCTCCGACTCAACCGTGACAAGTTTACGGTCCGCCTCTTTTTTAATATCCTTGATCACACCGTGATGACCGATATGTTTACCCTTCATTATAAAACATCTGACACCCGGCTCGAGTTTTATCATGCCTGCTATCTTGTTTTCAGGGATCTGAACCTTTATACTGTACCCCGGTTTTACATCGTTATCTGCAATCAAAGATTTACCGTCGTGCAGGGTAATACCTATCCTGGCTTTTGGCAGCATATACTTGTTAACCACTTTACATATCTTTGTCTTACTCTTTTCAGGATCTTTGATCGGTTTGAGAACCATCCTTCCATGAATATTGTAGACGACAAGGTAATGGTCCTCTGAACCGTCGTGATTGATAAGAGTAAGCACGTCACCGAAACCTACCGGATACCTCGGTTCACGCACCACTCTACCGTCCACCTTCACCTTACCTTGACGCACACTCTTTTTAGCCTCGTTACCCGTCTTAACCACTCCCAAGATATCCCTGAGAACCACTGCCAAAGCCACAGAGGACTCTTTGTTATGAGGACCGGGAACAGTAGTAAAAAGCCATTTATCACGCTTTCTATTCTTAAGTACTGCTATCCTCGGAGCATTCAACCGTTTAAGATGTGATCCGCCACCTCTCCTAGCCATTCTTTCACCTCTTCAGTATGTTCATCCGATCATCGTCAAACGTCCCATCCACAAGTTCAACATTGGAAGGATGAATAGGAATAGGTTTTTCCTGACCGCGTGCGTTCGTTCTTGACAATCCCTCTATATACAGAACAACCTTTTTGTAATCGACATCCATCACAGAACCTTCAAACCCTTTATGTTTACCTGTGCGCACACGAACCTTATCACCCTTTCTCACCAGTATGGTCCGCTTATTCGTGCCCAACCGTTTACGCAACTCTTTCGATATATGAACCTTAAGGAACCTCTTACGAATGTGTAAAGGGGCAGTGTACAAAAACTTTCTCTGTTTTCTCGGTTGTTTAGATTTCATCGTTTACCACCTTTCTTCGGTTTTACACCACTATAGATGCTATCCCGGCAACCTTCGGGTACCGTTCAGAGATCTCACGTGCAATGGCACCTTTGATCTCGGTTGCCACAGGTATCCTCTTGGCAGGGTCTATCTCCACGCCTGCGTTATCCTCGAACTGGACACGCATACCGTTAGCCCGTCTGAATTCTTTCTTCTGTCTGACTATCAACACTTTGACAACCTGTTTACGTTTTTTAGGACTACCTTTTTTAACGGATGCAATGACAACGTCACCTATCCCTGCCTTGGCCAGACGTCCTCTCCTTCCCTTGTATTTAAGCACGTTGATGATTTCATACTCTTTGGCACCACTGTTATCAGCGCACACTAACCGTGAACCCGGAACCAACACCTTCGGTATGTGCGAGGTTAACGGTTTCATCCATTTTCACCTCTCAACAGTTTATTCTTTTTCTTCAGCACGTTTTATTATTTCGATAACGGTCCATGATTTGGTTTTACTGAGCCGGCGCGTTTCACCGATTCTGACCAAATCTCCGGGCTGAGCATTGATACAAGGCGGGTTATGCGCAGGTATACGTGAATGCAACCGTGCATATCTCTTGTACTTCGGTATCTTTTTAACGAGATCGCGTTTCACGATCACGGTCCTTGTCGGCCTGGCACTAACCACGACACCTGTGAGCGTCATACCTCTAACTCTGACGTTGCCATGTCTGAAACATTTCTTATCATTGCATTCAACCTTCTCATCACCCATACCAACACACCCTTTCCAGATTTTTTTGCCAACACATTCTCGTCAACGCGTTTCGTCAACACGTTCCCGAACGTTTTCTTCCACTCCTTTTCAAACCCGAAGGAAGACATGCCCTGAAAGTTGCCTTTATTTTTATTCAGATTCTTCTTTATATACCTTTCTCTTCCTCACGAGGTACATCAATTGTTTGGGACGGTCCTCCGGACGATAGGCGATCAACCGTCCGTCCACATCAACGGTTTTATCACCGAGTTTAAACCTGAACACACATGCCGTCTTAGGCACACTTTTTCTGCCTTTGTCAGTCATTATGATTAAACGGTCCTTCGTCTCATCTATCACCTTACCTGCGAGTCCCAGGTACGCCAGACTTCTACTTTTGATAACCTTGACATCCAACCCTATGAGTTCGTGGACCACAAGGTTGTTAACGGTTCGCACCCTGTCACCTGCGTTCGACGGTAATACTCTCTTCGGGATAACCCAGATCCACCAATGCTTTCTTTATCAACCTCGTCTGATCACCCTGTAATATGATCAGACCGTCTTTGGCCGTCCCGCCGCACGCGAGACGTTGTTTGAGTTCCTTTGCGGTCTTAGTCAGGTTTTCCTTATTGATCCCTTCGATGATCGTGACGAGTTTTCTGAACTTCTTACGCGTTGTGTACACACGGATCCGTTGAACCTCTTCTTTCTCTAAAATATCACAAACACAGAGGTCCTTGGGTAACCCACATTTCGGACATATTTCAGGCATTTTTATTCTTCACCTCAGACGTCTTTTTATCATCAGCCTTTTTAACATCTTCTGTTTTTTCCGTTTTTTCTTTAGGTTTAGAAGTTTTCCGTTTTCTTTTGACCTTTGATGCAGTAACATCGAGATTGATACCGAGCTCGCGTTCTCTCATAATAGTTTTCAACACGGCGATTGCGCGACGTAACGTCCTGACCTTACCAGGGTTCGGAGCCCTTCCGCCTGATTTGGCTTGGGTAAGTTCGATCATGTACTCCTTCCGGATATCTTCGTATCGTTTTCGCAGGGATTCGTCATCCAACATTCGAAGTTCTTTAGCACGAACGATAGCCATCCAACACCACCTTTACAACGGTTTTTATCGACGGACACGCCGTCTTTTGATCGTTGCTTCTGCATCCTTAGTCGTCTTGCTCGGCTCGGGTTCCGGTTCTGATGCAGATTTCAATCTTTCCGCCCTGGACACGACAGCCGGCAGTTCTATGGTTTTGACCTCCTTATCTGGGAACTGCGTACCCGGAGGCACTATACGCACGTACACACCTATCGCACCAGGCTTTGGATAAGCGGTATAATGGTCTTTGAGAACGTAATTTGCGGGTTCACCGGCTTTAGGGAGATAACCTGCCGCCACGCGTATCGAACGCGCCCTACCACCTTTACCGGCAAGTTTACCGCTCGCTACAATCTCGGCACCCAACGCGCCGTTTTCCATGATTTCTCTTAACATACTGTGTAACACGGGTCGGACACGTTTACCGCGTTCTATCAATCTGCATACCCGTTTAGCAACGATCCGTGGTCTGAGCATCGGCTGAGTACACTCTGTTACAACTATCTGTGGGTTATCTATACCGAACTTCTCCTTTAACGCTTCGGTAAGCTCCCTTATCGTCCTACCCTTTCTCCCGATCACCTTTCCGGGTCTGAGCACTTCAACATTGATCCTGGTAACCATCGGTGTCCTCTGGATGTCGATGGATGCAAACCCTGCCCGATCAAGTCTCTCCTCCAGGAACCGTGCAATCGCAAACTTTGTCAACGCTTCATCGATAAACTTACGTTCCACCGCCATACATTCACCTTATTCATAATTTTTCTTCATTTCTTTTCAGAAACATCAGACGACCTCTTCTTCTGTTTCGATTCGGTCTTTTCCGAAGGTTTGCCCTTTCCCGCTTTTCCCGCTGATTCGGTTTTCTCCGTACTCTTCCCTTTTTCTGAAACCTGCTCACGTTTTGCCCCTGTTTCACCGGTCTGTTTCTCTTTAGACTGTTCCGGCTTTTTTGGGACAGCCCTCTCCTTCAGGATCACTTCGACGAACGCAGTTTCATAGTTGGACATCATCGGTCTGCCCTTAGAAGATATCCTCGGATATATGTGTTGTTTATTAGCGGCAATATGAAAGACAAAGGTGTCGAACATCCCTTTATGTTCTGCATTAGCTAACGCGTTCTTCAGCACGTCTAACACGATCCTGGCTTCTTTTTTCGGGTAGCGACCTTTTTTACCTCCGAGTTCTCTCCGATGCGCCATCTTCTTATTATGTCTTCGGTAGAGAACAGCGCGTTTACCCTCAGCCACTTCTTCAAGGAATTTTATGGCTTCTTCGGTACCCATACCTCTAACGTTATCGCACACTGCGGTGAGGTCTTTGTAAGATGCATCAACATCGTTGACCCTCGCCTTAGCAACCTTTTCATCGGTTACTTCAACCATATACTTGTTCCTCATGAGAAACACCTTCCAACATGTTTACTTCAAGGGCACGAACTTGGAACTCCTGGTAGCACCCACGCCAGGACCTGAATGCACTACCTTTGCCGTTGTATGACTGAAATCACCCAACCTGAACCCTAACTTGTCTATCGTGATCTCCACGGGCACGTATTCCTTCCCGTTGTGCACTGCAAACTTCAGTCCCAACCATTCCGGTATGATAACGGCCGACCTTACCCTTGTCTTGATCGGTTTGTTTATCTTACCTTTGGCCTTAAGTTTACGAACCTTGTTGATCAACTTCTTGTACATCGGAAATTGGTTCAACCGTTTGAGCGTTCTACGTTCTCTGGCCGTTACATACTGCATGAACGTTTGAATATCCATATCTTTCAGTTCCTCTTCGGTTAACCCTCTATACGTTTTCACACGCGCCATTCAACCACCTTACTTCCTCTTCCGTCTACCGGTTCGTCTTGAAGCGATCGCACCCACCTTTCTGCCAGGCGGAGCGTTACGGGCAACAGATTTGGATTTACCCGGATGATGTTGTTTACCTCCGAACGGATGGGCCACCGCATTCATCGCAACACCGCGGACGACAGGCCAACGTCTGTTCATTGCCTTATGTTTGTAGTAACTCGCACCTGCCTTTACCAACGGTTTCTCCTTCCATCCGCCGCCTGCTATCACACCGATCTGAGCACGACATTCTCCGTTCAAAACCAGTTTTCTCCTGCTCGGTAGTTCAACAACAACCTTATCGTTTTCCTTTGACCTGATGATCGCGTATCCGCCGGGTGACCGAACGAACTTACCGCCATCACCGGGAACCTTCTCTATATTATTTATCATAAAACCTTCGGGGATCTTTGCCAAAGGAAGAACGTTACCGACAACCGGACGCGCATCCACACCTACTTCCACGATGTCCCCTACCTTGATACCTTCCACTGCCGGTAGATATGCAATCGATTTATCTTCGTAAAGAACCTGCATGATCAGCGCATAATGACCGGGGTCATCAACGAACCCCATCACTTCTCCGCGCAGATAACTTTTCTTCTCGGTTTCATCGTAAGACCTATAACTAACCTTGCATTTATACCTGTGACTAGGTGCTTTGTTGGAAGGTGTACCTTTACCACGCCGTTGTTGTATCAAACGTTTACCCATAAGACACCAACCTCATGCAACCTTCAGTTTAGCAGCCACTTCATCGGCTTTGTATTCAGGTTTAAGTTTGACAAATGCCCTTTTCTCACCTTTCAGAGTGTTGTGGACGGTAACCTTATCAACCTTAACATTGAACATCTCTTCGACTTCACGTTTAACGTCCTGTTTGGTGGCGTTCTTATCGACTACGAACACGAGTTTATTCTGGAACTCCATCAACGCAATCGCTTTTTCGGTTGTTACGAGATGTTTCAATACATCCATAATCATCCACCTTTACATATTTAATTGTTTTCCGCAAACACGGATTCATCGAGATTATCGATCTCGTCCAGCACGTTCACACTGTACAGGGTAAGCCTGCCCGGATGTGTTCCGGGTGCCAGAAGTTCCACCGACAACTTATCGGGCGTAACCACATCAACACCCGGCAGGTTACGTGCGGATTTGAGAAGCGGAGACCCTTCCTTCACAACGATCAGCACCGACTTGGGCGTGTAGGTACCGCCCTTCCTGGTCGTGACACGTTTACGGCCGTTCTTTGCCCGAGCCATATCTTTACCGACGATCTTCGACAACGCTGTGTAAACATCCTTTGTCTTAGTGAGTTTGTCAAAAGATTCATCGATCAGTATAGGAACATCTGTATCGACCTTGTGACCGCGGGCAACCACGATGTCCTTGTGCGTGGTAGCCGCGATGGCACTTCTCAGTGCCTTGAGATGTTCCTTTTTGTTGATCAGTTCGACGATCTTCTTCTCAACCTTCGGCGGATGAGCACGACGACCTTTCACGGCAAACGGCACTTTACGAACATCACCCCATCTTCCCTTCGGACGTACAGTCCTCGGTAAACGGGCCTGGCCCCTGTTCTTCAGAGATGCATAGGACTCTTTACGACCTCTGTACTTGGCACTGGTCTCGAGACCTGCCCACACATAGTTTCCTTTGGGTTGATATCGTTTGGATTGTTCTGCCAGCACTGCCCGTCTGATCAGATCCTCGCGCACCGTCTCCTCAAACACCTTCGGAAGTTCTATCTCCTTGATAACAGACCCGTTCACATCATAAACCTTGGCTTTCAAACCTCTCACCCTTCACATCAGTTTTGTGCTTCGAGCGATACATAAGTAATCTTTAACGGTTTATTCTGTTTTGTCTGGCGGACTGCCTTCCTCAATCTGATCAACCGTTTTTTAGGACCCGGTACCGACCCGTAGATGAGCACGTAATCGTTACGTACTACACCGTAATGCGGAAATCCTCCCTTGGGCGTAATCGGGTCGTCTTTTGAACCGATCTTTACAACGAGTTTGTTGAGGTCGGTCCTCTTATGATAACCCATCTGACCGGCGCGCGGTACCGTCCACATGACGTACGGCGGCTTGAACGCGCCGAGTACACCGCCGTGTCTCCGGCGACCTGTTGCCTTACGCGGGTTCAACGGTACACCGAACCGTTTGACAACACCCTGCCAACCCTTGCCTTTTGTAACCGCTATCACATCCACATATTCACCCGGTGAGAGAACATCTGCAACGCGAACCTCTTTACCGAGTAAAGATTTCGCGTATTCGAGTTTTTCATTCTTATCACTGCCGCCGATCGCGATCTCCATACGCTCGACGCGTTTCTTACCTATGCCTGTTAACCCGGGCTGTGTGAAAACGAGAACGCGAACATCATCGAAATCCTCAGGTATCGACTGTTCCTTATTCTCAGTCATACGTTTCTTAAACTTCAACCGCGAAAGAACGGAACTATCGTCAGTAAGATAATCCGTTACGACCTGACCGTTCTTATAAAAACGTATTCCGTAAACGACTATGGGCGGTGTTTCTATCACCGTTACCGGAACGAACACCTCCTTACCTTTGAGATGACTCTTACCTTCCTCGAGGTACAAAACATGCGTCATACCTGCTTTGTAACCTGCAAAACCAAGGAGCCGTGTATTCTCATCGCTAGGCCAAGAGGTAACCCTAGGCGTTTGCCTCTCTGCACGTTTCCTCGGACGGAACCCCATCGATCCCCTTCTGAAAGAATGTTTCCTCGTCATACAATCTACCTTTTACGTGAATATTTACAGAGGTTAGGTGTTAGGATACTAAAGTTTTTAAAATTTAACCTTTATCCTTCACAGGCAAAACAACCCATAACCATCGTATCTGAGAGATACGATGATGAGTTGAATAAGTGGTTATTTTTAACGTAGAAG
>JAGGXE010000046.1 GCA_021163225.1 Candidatus Micrarchaeota archaeon
AGATACATGATTGAATGCAACCTGGTCTCGACTACAACTTCATCCATATAAGGTCGTAGTACCTGTTCTTGTGTTTCACCCACTTCGGAAACACCGCAAACTCCTTGAACCCCAGTTTAGTGTACAACCGTTGGGCAGGGATGTATCCTTTGATATAGGCGAGGACTATGTTCTTCGGCTTCCATTTTTCCTTAACCTTCTTTATCACAGTGGTCAGCATGATATAACCTAATCCCTTTCTCCGCATATCCTTTGCTATTGCTATTCCCATTTCAACATTATTTTTTTCCTTAAACTTTCCACGGGTTGCATCGCATGTGCCTATTATCCGACCGTCCTTTTCGGCTATCAACCGCATCAGGTCTCCCCGCTTTATCTTCTTACAACTTTCCTCGACCCATTTTCTCTCGGCGTTAAGGGTTACCGGCCTATTAACAAGGATGTACGCACCTTCACGGATAATCGGGTTGATGAATTTTAAGAACTTCTTTGGGTCCTCCTTTTTTGGGTCTGTCCTCTGCCATCTTAATGTCACGATAGAACCGTCCTTAAGTTTCACCTTTACCATCAAATCACCTCTACATAGATACAATAACTTTGTTCACGACTGTTGTCGCAGTTCGCGAAGGAGTTTAAGCATCACACGTTTTTCTGCCGCAGCCACGATCTTACGCGTCTTGATGATCACGTCCGGATTAACAGACATGCTCGTTACACCGAACTCAACAAGCTTCTCTGCAAACTCCGGATAAACGCTCGGCGCCTGACCGCAAACCGAAACCGTCACACCGTGCCTTCTACATGCCTCTATAACACGGCGTACCGATTCGAGAACCGCTTCGTTACGTTCGTCGAACTCGTTGGCAAGACGCGGATTATCCCTGTCAACACCCAGAGTAAGTTGAGTTAAATCATTCGTTCCTATAGATACACCATCCACTCCCACTTCCAAGAACTTATCGATCAATATTACGGTGCTGGGCACTTCTACCATGATCCACAGTTTGAAATCTTTGGTTCTGTACAATCCGACCCTATGCATTATGTCTTTGACTTGTTTGAGTTCGCCCACTCTCCGAACGAACGGTATCATCAACCACAGATTCTTGAGCCCGTAATCCTCCCTAACTCTCTTTATGGCCTTCAATTCCATCTCAAACACTTCTGGGTCATGGATATACCGTGCAGCACCTCTGAACCCGAGCATCGGGTTCTCCTCCTCCTTCTCGTACCTTTCGCCACCTTCCAAAGACCTGTATTCATTCGTTTTGAAATCTGTTGCTCTGTAAACAACAGGTCTCGGATAGAACGCTGCAGCGATGGTCCTCAACCCGTCAGCCAACGCATCGATAAACTTATCCTGCTCTCCTTCATCGATGAAGGCACGCGGATGTTTGCCGATCCCGGCAATCATAAATTCCGCACGTAACAAACCTACTCCATCAACGGGCATAGCAGCAACCTCTTGAGCACGTTTAGGTTCGGCAAGGTTGACATAGATCTTGGTAGCAGTAATAGGTACGTATTCACTCACTGCTTTTCCGGAGAGAATATGTCCTGGCTCGACCGTTTTCTTAGGCTCCTCAAGTTTAACATCACCTTCATATACTATCCCTCTGGTAGCATCAACAGTCACAAACATCCCATCTTTAAGCACTTCCGTAGCGTTACCCGTACCTACTATGCACGGCACACCCAATTCACGGGATACTATGGCCGCATGGGACGTTGCACCGCCGGCATCGGTTATTATTGCAGCCGCTTTCTCCATTGCGGGCACAAAATCCGGTGATGTCATGTATGTAACGAGTATTTCGCCTTCCTTCAACTTATTGATATCATCCTTTGTAGGTATAATCCTAACCTTGCCTTTTCCGATACCTGGGGACCCTGGCAACCCGCGGACCAGAACCTTTGCTGACCTGGAAACATCGATTTTAACTTCCCTCTTGATCGTCTCTGAAAGTGTGGTGATAGGACGTGCCTGAACTATGTAGAGTTTGTTATTCTCCATCGCCCATTCGATATCCTGAGGTCTTCCGTAATGCTTTTCTATACGCATACAGATATCCGCAAGCTCCAGAATCTTTTCATCAGGTAACTTCTGTTTATCCTGCAGATCTTCCGGAACCTCAACATGCTCATTCTTCTCACGCACCTTGGCTATCTTCCATGTCTGTTTGACAATGCGTTTGTCCACTATGTTCATATTAGATTTACGTACCACATACCTATCAGGTGTTAAGGAACCGGAAACCACCGCTTCACCCAAACCGTAAGCGGCCTCTATCACCAGAAGGTCTGGGTCTTCGGACACGGGATCAACAGTGAAAGCTACTCCCGCAACATCTGATTGAACCATCCGTTGCACAACTGCGGACAATCCCACTTTAAGATGGTCAAACCCGTTCTCCTCACGATAGAAGATGGCGCGCGGTTCGAACAGTGAGGCCCAACATTCCTTAACTGCCTGCACAACATCGCCAGGTGTAGAGACGTTGAGAAAGGTAGATTGTTGCCCTGCAAAACTCGCGTTCGGCAGGTCCTCGGCAGTAGCAGAACTCCTCACAGCCACATACACATCTCTACCGTTGCCCAGCTTCTTATAAGCAGAAACGATCGCATCACGAATCTCCTTAGGTATCTCACCGCTCAGTATCGCGTTTTTAATAACTGTAGATGCTTTATTCAGTGCATCGATATCATGAACATCTAAAGATGCGGTCTGTTCGGAGATGACCTTATCTATACCGTTGCGGTATATGTGTTCAAAGTACGCACCGCTGGAGACGCAGAACCCTTCCGGAACAGGAAACCCAGCACGCGTCATCTCGCCTAAATTCGCACCCTTCCCGCCGACTTCGGGTATGTTCTCTTTGGTCAGTTCATCAAACCAATATATCGTCTTCATACCATCACCACCTTTATGAAATTGTTGAACATTACAATATTTTATTTAAGATAACACTTTACTTTAGTTCGGTTAAAACTTTTTCAAACGCATTTTTCAAATCATCGGTGTACGCCACAAGCACAACCTCTTCGATGAACCTATTCCTCGATTCGTAAGATTTTATTTCGTCAACCATAACCCGTGCCGCCTTGATAGGGCCCAATCCGCCTATACCTGTACCCATGCCCGGCATAGCAATCTTTCTGAGTTCCAATCCGTCAGCCACACGTAGGGCAGCATGCACGGCTTTTCGTACGCGTTGTTCATCTGTGCGCATAGCAGGTTTCTCCATAGTAGGTGCGTGAATCACGTAACGGGCCTTTAACCTACCAGCGGTCGTTGCCACAGCCCTGCCTATCTGGATCGGTGCATTGGCCATTGCTTCAGATTCGATACTCTTGCCGCCAGCACGCCTTATCGCAAGGGCTACACCTCCACCCATGATACCCAACGAATTGGCTGGATTAACGATAGCATCAGCATCGATTTCGGTTATGTCCCCTTTAACCACACTGATCCTGATCGGTCTCATACGCCCACCGTATCAGTCGGTCTTCCGCTTACGGTATTCTTCCAGGTCTCTGATCACGTTGACCTTGTAACCGCATGCCGGACACCTACCGTCCTCGGTAAGGTCTATCTTGAGTACGTTAAACCCGTAACGTTCTATAACCTTGTGACCGCAGTTCGGACAGAATGTATTCTCTCCCTCATCACCGGGTATGTTACCCGTGTACACGTATTTCAAACCTTCGTCCAACCCGATCTCCCTGGCACGACGAAGCATTGCCAAAGGTGTGGGAGGTAGGGTCATCTTGTAAGCAGGGTAATAAGCGATGAAATGCAGAGGGATCTCGGGATCAAGGTCTTTAATCCAACTGACCAGTTGACGAATGTCATCGTCGGAATCGTTCAAAGTGGGAATAAGCAGAGCAATAATTTCTATATGACCCCTTTTGTAAAGGCGTTTTATCGAATCAAGCACAAAATCAACATGCACACCGCCGCAAACTTCGTTGTAAAACTTTTCATCCATAGATTTGATATCTATTCGAGACGCGTCTATCCTATCCATCTTGTCTATGGTCTCCGGAGACATGTAACCGTTTGTGACAAACACATTGTACAACCCTTTTTTGTATGCTATCTCTGCCGTATCGTAAGCGTATTCAAAGAATACTGTCGGTTCTGTGTATGTGTAAGCGATTCCTTGCGCACCGTACCGCTCGGCGAGTTCAACGATGCGTTCGGGAGGGATGTCTTCACCGCGTACTTCGTGCGATTGACTGATCTCCCAGTTTTGACAGTTTAAACAATGAAAATTGCAACCTACCGTCGAAAAAGAAAACGCTTCGGTAGCAGGCATGAAATGGTAGAACGGTTTCTTTTCTATAGGGTCGACGTTCCAAGCCACGGTTTTGCCGTAGACGAGTGAGTAAAGTTTACCCCCAACATTTTTACGGACACCGCATTCTCCTCTCTCGCCGTCCTCTATAACGCAATACCTCCTGCAGAGGTAACAGTTAACCGTCGTGCCTTTAAGAACGCGGTAATTCATCGCCTCTTTCATCAGAAGATAAGAAGAAGGTCAGATTTATAAAGATTTGTGAATGTAAATTATCATCCGTTTTGACGGGCCCGTAGCTCAGCTTGGCAGAGCGGCTGGCTTTTAACCAGTAGGTCGGGGGTTCAAATCCCCCCGGGCCCGCTGAACAAACACATGGGTGGTAAGGATGGAACGTAACGTTTTGGTGAATGTGATAGGGTTGGGTGCGCTTGTAGCGCTTTTAGTTCTGTCAGGATGTTTCAGTGTCACTGTAGAGCAACAGGTTCATAAGAACGGTGACAGTACCCTGACGTACAGAATGAATCTCAGTAAACTCTTCAGTCTTGCTGCAGCAAGCAAGAACATCACTCCTCCGACAGAAGACGAGATATGTAAGAATTATACTGAAAAGGGAATAAAATGTTCGTATTCAAACGGTGTAGTGACTCTGGAAAAAGATGTAAAACTCTCAGAAGCGGACTTCTACACGTTTGATGTTAAACAAGGTAATTTCGGTGAAAAAACCTACAAAGTGGTAATTACAAAGATGCCTAAGATACCATCCGCAAATAGTTCATCAAATACGAGTATGGATCTGTTGAACTCCACCGAGAATGTTTTCACCGACCCTTCAGCACCTATGGCAGCACAGATGTACAGAACGATGGGCATAAATATCACATACGTTGTTAAAATGCCTGCTAAGGTCACAAAAGCGGAAGGTGCAGTAAGTGTAAAGGATAATGTTGCTGTCTTTGACGTATTAGAAAGGTTGGAACATCAGAAGAACATAGTGGTAGAAGCCAAAGAAGAGGGTTCGATACTCTATATAGTGTTGGGGATCGGAGCAGTGATCGTGATAGCGTTGATAGGCATTGCCATAAGCAAAATGAAGAGAAAATAAAAACCTACTTTATTTTATTCCATTCTTCATTTTTGTTCCCCTATTTTTGTTTTTTAGAAGTTGTAGTAAAATAAAAACGAAAGGGTAATTGGAATGAAATACTGTGCCAGATGCAGAAATCTGGGAAGACTACGAAAAGGTACTGTTAGAGTGGGAAGACAATGGTTCTGTGAAGAATGTTTTCAGGTGTACGTGATCAACCAGGTTAAACGAACTATTGAGAAATATAAACTTATAGCGCCAAAGGATAAAGTGTACATAGGGTTATCTGGAGGTAAGGATAGCGCTGCCCTTTGTCACATATTAACCAAATTAACTGAAGAGTACGATTTTTCTTTGAAAGCCTTTCATATAAATCTCGGTTTTGGAAGTTATTCAGAAATGTGCGAAAGAGTTGTAAGAGAGCAAGCCAAGATCTGCAATATCGATTTAGACGTGATAAAACCAGACGTAGAGATTAAAAGGTATGGAAATAGAGAAATTTGTGCGGTTTGCGGTGCTGTAAAAAGGTATCTGATGAACAAACATGTTAGAGAGGCAGGCGGTACAAAGATCGCAACAGCGCATACACTGGAAGACCAAGTACTCTTTTTGATAAAAAATTATCTTGCTTGGCATCCAGAGTATATGATAAAACAGTATCCGTATCTACCTGAAGAAAAGATAAACGGTAAGACTGTAATGGTTGCACGGATTAAACCTTTGTTCTTTGTTTCCGAAGAGACGCTTAAAAAGTATGTGGAGATCGTCAACATCCCTGTTGTTCATGAGGAATGCCCTTACAGAAACAGAAAACGTGATTTGGAAAGAGAGGCGATAGAAAATATGGATAACGTATTTACCAATTTCAAACTACTTACCGTGAAGAACTTTTTGAACCATATCCGACCTATTCTCAATAAGAGTGGGCAGTACACCACTCCAAACGTACTCAAACAATGCAAACTATGCGGGGAACCTACATCAACAGACATATGTTTGTACTGTCGACTCAAACAGATGAACGATCAAGAAAAAAGATAAAGAAGATGTTCTATTCATTGTACAACAGCCTACCTTCACCGAATACTAAAACGGGATAGGACGTCAATGAAAACGGATCTCCGTTCCAAGCAACAAACGATGCCCATTTGCCTCTATCCAATGTACCCAAGATTCTATCGATACCTAGGATCTTGGCATTCCTCTTGGTTATGATTGACAAGGCCTCTTCCTTTCTCAGTCCCATCCTTATAAACCATCGCAAGGTTAACATCAGATTAGATTGTAATATGACTGGATGGTCCGACATCAAACCGAATTCTACACCCGATTCCAAAAGATATTTTATGTTTCTCCAATCTTCGTTTTTGAGTTCCACTTTGTAAGGGAAGGAATCGAGAGGTCCGTACACTACACGCACGCCCCTTTTCTTGAGCATGTTGAACGTTTCTATATCCGCAACGTTGCACGCATGTTCGACAGTGAACTTTATACCGAACTCGTCAGCGAACCTGATAAGCGCAGTTATATCATCGGATTTGTGAACATGCACTCTGAGAAATTCCTTACCTGAAAGTATGTCCGCAATAACACGTTCCTCAGGCGTTAATTCCTTTCTTTTCTTACGGTCTTTAAGTTTGTTCTTCACTTCAAGAAAATGTTTACGCAGGATTGAAAACACACCCATCCGCGTTGAAGGTCTGGTGCCCTTCCAGTCGGTAGTGGACATCGGATTATAACCCAACGCACTTTTTATTCCTGCCCGTTTTATCAATGCCTCGGAAGTGTTTCTTCCGTAATTTCGAATGACCGCACTTCGTCCGCCGATGATGTTTCCGCTTCCCGGTAAGACGCATGAATACAATACACCTGCTTCGATGGAGATCTTGAAAGCCTTGTCGTCCATCTGCACGGAATCCAACGCATCGGCCAATGTCAACACACTGTCAAGATGCTCATTCACTTCATCATCAGTGTACGGTTCACCTGCCCGTTCAAGACCTATGTGGGCATGTGCATCTATGAACGCAGGAGTGACCACAGGAAACTCGCCCAAGTATTCCGTGTTTACAGGTTTTTTACTGGACACGGACAGCACTTTCTGATCAAACGTCAGATAAACGTCTTTCAGAGGAGGTTTACCAGAACCGTCATAAAACAAACCCGCTTTGACGGTTTTCTTTTTAACTGGTTTTGCCATGTTCATCACCTACCTAAACTCCATTAACCTAAGATAAAAAACATCAAAAAAAGAAAATGGGAAAAAATAAAAAACAAAACCAAAAATAACTACTCATTTCTTCTTTTTCTTCTTAGTTGATTTTTTCTTTGTTGATTTCTTCTTTTTTGTTGTTTTCTTCTTAGTTGATTTCTTTTTTGTCTTCTTTTTTGAAGATTTTTTCGTCGCCATCATATATCACCGATAAAATCAAAAATCAAAACGTTAATAAAGGTATCTCTTTTAACACACATATTTCTATTTTTTATCAATAAAAAATCTCAAAAAAAATTTGATCATTTTCCTAAAAATTCGTTCATCATTGACCTCATTCATATCTTAAAGCCTCGGTAGGGTCTAACCGAACCGCTCGTCTTCCGGGAATGATACCGCCGATCACACCTATAAACAATGAAATAACTATTGCATAACTCGCCAACTCAATACTTACTGTACTAGGTAATCCAAACATGTTTATTATTTCGGATACTGCAACACCTAAAGTAACCCCAAATATTCCACCTATCATTGCGATCAAAACGCTTTCCATAACTATTGCAATGAGGATATGGACGTTCCGGGCACCGACGGCTTTCAGAGTACCTATCTCACGCGTACGCTCTATAATAACCATATACATAGTATTCATTATACCGACGGTACCTACAACCAAAGAAATACCTGACAATACACCCAAGAAGAGGGTTATTCTTCCAAGGATACTGTCTATCTCACTTCTGATCGATTGAGAAGTCATGATAGTAAAATCATCATCTTCACCTGTCGGGATACGATGAGACTCACGCAATGTTTGACGGATCCGTTTTACGGTTGTGTTGACATCTCCATTAGTATGAACGTAGATCATGAAGACCTCTTTATCTTCTAATTCGTTCTTTGCGAACTCTCTCACTTCATCGTAGGGAATGTAGATAACCTCATCCTCCCTCTCATTCATTCCACCGATGTAATCCAAGATACCGACAACACGATATTTTATACCGTTGATATAGATGAATGACCCGACATCGATGCGTTTATCGAACAGGTCGTTAGCAAACTTGTAACCTACTAATGCAACACGTTTATCGTTATCACTGAGAAGTCTCCCCTTATATATTTTGTATATGTTAACATAATCAAAATATCTTGAAGAAGTAACACCGTATACCGGAGTAGTCAAGGTTTTACCTTTATAACTGACGGTTGCACGCATCGATGCGATCAATCCGTCTGCTTCTTCCACACCGGGTAGGCTTTCTATCCGTTTTACATCTTTCTCCCAGAGTCTACCTCTAAACATATTACTCGTTGCCAACTCAGTCAAACTACCTTTTCCGGGAAGAATTATTATGTTATCTGCACCGAACTTCTCAACCTGTTTAGACACGGCCGACCGTAACCCTTCCCCCAGTGAGACCATGGTAACGAAAAGAAGGACACCTATTACAATAGCGATGAGTGTTAACCAAGTTCTCGTCTTTCTTCGTTTAAGACCCCGCACCGCATACATGAACAGTTCATAAAAAACTCCCTCCATCAAAGGTTCACCTCTCCCTACCCAAAGCCTCAAGAATATCCGCATCTGCAGCATGTCTTGCCGGCAGATAACTTGCAACAATACCCAGAACAAACGCAATAACTAACGATAAAACGATCGCATAGGGAGTAATGACCATCTCAACTATATTGCTCGCACCAACACAGAACAGAAGAGATATCAAGACACCTACAATACCACCCGTTAAACCTATCAGACCGCCTTCCATCAGGAACAGTGTCAGGATATCCTTTCTTGTAGCACCGAGAGATTTTAGAATACCTATCTCAGGTATACGTTCGGTAACAAACATGAACATCGCATTCATTATACCCAACCCGCCAACCAGAAGAGAAACCGCCGCAACACCACCAAGGAAAAGTTCTACATAGTTGAGGATGG
Organism: Candidatus Micrarchaeota archaeon; assembly: GCA_021163225.1. Lineage (NCBI taxonomy): Archaea > Nanobdellati > Microcaldota > Microcaldota archaeon. Next base: position 9,546 of record JAGGXE010000046.1, read on the forward strand.
AACCCACCTGTTCCCTAAAGAACTTTGAAGACACAACAGTAAAATCCTGGTCATCTTCAGACACGCGGTGTAGTGACCTGAGTTTCTCCTCGACCCTGGAAACCAGTTTGTCAACGATGCGATCGCTTTCTGCTTCTATAAAGATCAGCGAAATCTCATTATGCAATCTCTGTTCTTCTGTAAGCGTTTCGGCATCGTGTACGGGTATAAAGATAATGTTATCAAAAGTTCCCGCCATCCCCTGCATTCCTACAGGTTTCAGTATTCCTACGATCCTGAACGTCTCATTACCTATCCTGATCTTCGACCCCACATCCAATTTCTCTGAAAACGTGTTGGCAGCAATATTGTGACCAATGAGAGCCACTCCGTGATCGCCCTCCTTGAGCAATCTGCCTTTGTCAATTTCCATGAGGGAGTATCCTATACGAAACGCCTCGTCAGAAACGCCTACCACATTCATACTGACCGATTCATCCTTATGTGAAACGGATAAGAATTTGCCTACTACTGCGTACGCCGCACGTTTAACACCGGGTATGGAACGCACTGCTTCGTAATCACGAAGGAACAGTTTTCCGGTTCTTGGAGAATAAGTAACACCCGGACTGAGTTTAGTACCGGACCCTGGGATCACAACAATGTTTCGCGGACCGAACTTGTTCAACCTTCCCTGTATATCCTCACGTAAACCTTCTGCTATCGAAATAAGTAAAATGATGGCGGTTATCCCTATGACTACCCCGATCACCGTCAACCAAGTACGTACCCCTCGATGAATTAAAGACCTGAACACATAGAAGAAAAAATCATGGATGTGCATAGGCATCACTGATTATCGGTTCTGCGTCTTCTCCGCTTAATGAAGTAAAACGCAGTTCCCGAAACAATCAACACTATGACTGTCGGCAAGACCCATTCCTGCGAATCTTTACCTTCCAGTTGTTGTTTTACCTTTGAAGAGTAAACTGTTATTGGCACATCGATAATTTCCTGGTGCGGACGGTTAAAAGAATCGAGGTAATCCACCTTAAATTCTAAGGTCAATATGCTTTCCTCTCCGTTAACGACGCCTTTGGGGATATGGACATTGTACATTACGGAACTGAAATCGTCCGCATCCAGAGTTCCTATGTACTGCTGAATCTGAGGGTTGAGGATTTGCAGACCTGAAGAATCTTCTAATTCAACGATGACCGATTTCACCTGAGATATACCAGTATTAGATACCTTGACAGACAGGTCATAATTCGACCCTTCGTACAATGGAACAGTGTCGGATTCGACAAATATCTTCAGTAATCCTGCAGTGGATACCTGCAGTATAAAGGATTCTTCCTCTTCGTGAACTCTTCCCAATTCATCTTCGTAAACGACAGTTGCAGGGATGGAATAGTAACCTGGAGCAACTTCAAGAACACCTACATGGGCATCGACCTCAGCCGTTTCTTTGGGAGGTAACCCTTCAGCAACATAGACTTCAGCAGTCTTGGGTACGAACACTTCGTTCTGACCCAATTTGAGACGCACATTGTAAACGGATTTATCTCCAGAATTATCTATCGATAGTTTGATCACTGTATTTTCTCCCGGAGATACGTGATCCGTCTGTGAAGTAATTATGAACATAGGTACACTGTCCTTTACTGTAACCGAAATAGGGATTGTTTGATTGTACAGGTTGCCGAGGTCATCGCTCGCCATGATATTGAGAATACAATTCTGTTCGCCCGGAATAACGGACTCGTCAACTCTAAACCTCAAAGTTGTGTTTTCGGATTCGTTCTTAGACATGTCACCGAGGTATACCGGAGAAGAACTGTAGAAAGAAAAACCCGGACATACTGGTACTATGGATACATCACGTGCGTCACCGCCGTTATTGGTAACGGTCAACGTAAGGTTGTAGTCTGAAGATTTGGTTACAGTAATAGGTGAATAAAATACTGTAAACAGAGGCGGATTCACCACATATATAGGGATATCTAGACCGCGCGTAATCTGACGTTCATCGGTGGATTGCGAGCTATCCTTTTCCATACCGCGGATGTTAAGCCGAACAGTATAAACACCCGGAGGAGTGTCTTCAGCTACACGAACGGGGATGTTTATCATTGTTTGCCCGCCGATCTGCAAATCACCCACGTAAACACTTGGAGTAATCCTTAGATGCGGATATGAAGACACGTACACGGAAATATCTTCAACAGGATTGGTACCTTGGTTGGCTATTACGATAGAAATCGATCCGGACCCACCGGGTCTTATCGCTTCAGGGTTTACCGTGTAAGACGGCACCGAAATGTCTGCAGACAGGATACTCATCAGCAAAACTCCTACCAACATCACAACCATTTTTTTCATCAAGATCACCTCCTATTTTTTCAACATTTACTTTAAGATGTGTTTATGTTTAACGATAGATGACGGTTCCCTTCCCGTCTTTTCATCGGATACAATTAAACCGTCACGCAGATGTACATGCCGTTTGCTTACCGATGCGATATCATCATCATGCGTAACAAGGATAAGGGTGCGACCTCGCTTATACAGGTCGATAAACAACTCTATCACTTCAGCACCCGATTTCGAATCCAGGTTACCTGTCGGTTCATCCGCAAGTATGATCGCAGGATCGTTGGCCAATGCACGGGCTATCGCTACGCGTTGGCGTTCACCGCCGCTCAACTGATTTGGAAAGTGCCGTTTACGATGGGAAAGACCAACCTCATCAAGAAGTTTGTTTGCGCGTCTCACCCGTTCATCACGAGGTACACCTGCAAAGATCATAGGCACCATAACGTTCTCAAGAGCAGTCATAGAAGGGATCAGGTTGAACGTTTGAAATACGAACCCTATCCTTCGCCCGCGTATACGGGCCATCTCATCTTCGTTAAGAATCGATGTATCTACACCTTCTATAAACACCTTACCTGATGTAGGACGGGTAAGCAGACCCATTATACTGAGAAGGGTTGATTTACCGCTTCCGCTGGGTCCTATGATGGATAGGAACTCGTTTTCTCTGACGACGAGGTTTATCCCTTTCAACGCTTCTACATTAACACTACCTAGTTTGTATATTTTTTTGACGTTCTCTAACCTTAGCACTTCTCTTTTCGTCATCCTACCTCACCGTCACATACTCCATCATTCCAAGAGGAATTCCAAGAACCTACGTTTCAAAGGAGTCATCCAATCTTCTTTTAATCTATGCAGATACTTACGTCCCGCTGATGTCAAGCGGTAGACCTTCCTCTTTCTCTTTCCCTGGCATTTCTCTTTTACCGTGACAAATCCCTTATGCCGCAAGATAAACAACGTAGGATAAATAAAGGAATAACTCAAAGGTATCCCGTTCTTCTTGAAGTCCTTAACGATGTCATATCCCGAACGCGGTTCTTCATTCAGCATCCATAGGATCATCATAACGATAAACTGACCCGGAACCCTCTTTTTCATCATCCCACCCATTAACAGATTTTGTTAAGATTCTGTCAAGGCTATAAGAATATATCTTATTAGGATATATTCTGTTATGATACATTTTTAAATATAACGCAAAGTTTTTGTATTGTCCTAAATCAGTAAATCGGTTCCTATCAATAACTCAATAAGCAGAAGTAATTACGACAAATGCGATAAGACAGGATATTCGGACTAACGAAAATTTTAAAAATAACTGTTGTCCAATATCTGACAGCGGGATGTGGGTTGAACCTGAACCGCCTTATTCGGAGATAATAGAGGTGTGTAAAATGGGTCTGTATACGTACATAAGAAAAACGTTTATTGAGGAATACAAAGAAAGGTCGCCTGAATACAAAAAGAGATTGATGGAATGGAGGAGGGAACCGACTATTGTAATGGTGGACAAACCTACAAACATCGCACGGGCGAGATATCTCGGTTACAAAGCAAAGGAAGGTTACTACATAGTAAGGGTTAAAACGAGAAAGGGTAGGAGAACAAGGAAGAAACCGAGAGGTGGTAGAAAACCGAAAAGGAATATCAAATACATTGCACCAGAAAAATCGTACCAGGCAATCGCCGAGGAGAAGGCAGCCAGGAAATACAGAGGTTTGGAGGTATTGAATTCCTATTGGGTAGGTGAGGACGGAACTCACAAATATTTTGAAGTGATAATGATAGATCCTGATAACAAAAGCGTTACCACACCTGCAAAGAACCGTCGCGGAAGGGCGTTCAGGGGACTGACGAGTGCTGGAAGAAAGCACAGAGGCCTCAGACACAAGGGCAAGGTTGCTAAAAAACCGGTAAGATAAAGATGTACAACATATCAAAAATCCCGTTTCAGAAGGAAGGGACTGGGTTCAGAGGAGTATATCTTCTTGACGATTTAGACATATTTATCACAGATTCTGTGAGGATAGCCAGCAGACAATGCAAGAGAGGCAAAATTGTATGGTTAACCTCGTACACACCTTCCTTAGAGCTTATAACAAAAGCAAAGGAAAAGGAAAGTGCTCTACTCGTGGACCTGCTGGATGTAGTCAGAACTGCTGGAAAAGCAAGAATTCTAACGATGAGAAGGACCTCTAATTTCCTAAGGTTATGCGTTAAGTTTGATGTTCCCTACGTATTATCGATGGTGGCAAGGGATCGATCAGAAATAAGAACTGCAAAGGAAGGGATAGCACTGGCATATGTTCTGGGGCTCTCCGTTCCTCAGGCAATAAGAGGATTCAACACGGTAGGGATGTTCCTGAGGTGAACATAATGATAAAACCGACATTACGCACAAAAAAAAGATATGTAGGCTTCAAAATACATACAGAAGAGAGGGTTATATCTGCTAAAGAGATCGACAGAATGTTCTTTGAGATGATCAGGGAGTTGTACGGCGATGTCGGAGCGGCTGCCATAGGTTATAAATTTATAGAGTATGACGAAACTTCGGGTAAAGGAATCGTCAGATTCGACAGGTCATTCATTATGGAAGGCATAGCCGTCTTTCCTTTTATCAAACATTTAAAAACAAAAGATGGTAAAAAAATCCCTGTAAAAACCGTGCCTGTTTCCACATCCGGTTCTCTTAAAAAATTAAGAAAAAGATTGTATGGGCCCGTGGTCTAACGGTAGGATGCCGGTTTCGCAAGCCGGAGACTCCGGGTTCAAATCCCGGCGGGTCCATCATCTTTCCATTCTGCAGGGGCCGTAACCGGTACCGCATCTATTACACACTTTGTATCCTACTGTGCAAGGCGAATATGCGCACGGTTTCCTCGTTCCCGGCTTACATACGGTCGGAAGTTTTCTGCACTCAGACCATCGGTAATCCTCACACGTCTGGAAACCTTCGCATCCATCAGTGGTAGTACAGGACCTTCGCGCCCCGGGAACACATTCCTTTTCATAAGATGTGAAAGGATAAGTGTAAACATGACCGTTCTCTGTGATTACGGTAATCGTATGGTTACCTTTGGAAAGGTTGAGAGAAACAGTCACGTCATAGTTCCCGGAAGTGTCAACAGTATTCTCAAACCTGACTTCTGACCCGTCCACAAGTATCTTACCGACCCTACAATCGGATGATACACGGATCTCTACCGGAGGAACATGCGATGATTGGGTTATTCTAACATAACATTGAGGTGGTTGAGCCATCGTAAACAAGAAGAAGATTACAAAAAATATCATGAAGACGATTCCGATCACCCATCTGTTTACCGATACCATGCAATCACATGTTAAAACTCCTTTAAATTTCGTACGAAATCCTTTTGCAAACAAATTGTTTAAAAAGATAACCTCAGAAAAAAGGACAAAAAAGATCTTCGACCCAAGAGTTCCGAAAGGTGGAACGGGTTCTCTCAAGATTTATCGGTCGGGAAAGGTTTGTTGTAAAGACCATCCTCATCTGCTTAAATAAAACCTGATTTTATCATTTTATTGTATCTTCTCTTCTCACTTTACTTCGCTACCTCTTCCACTCGTTCATTGGTTAGATTTATATTAGTTATTCTATAAAATTAGATGAGAATTTATCATACGGAGGGATAACTATGAAAGGCAGAATAGTAAACTATCGGAGGGGTAAAAACACAGAATATACAAACCAGTATGTGATCGAACTCGATGAAGTCAAGACAAGAGATGATGCTTACAAATGGTTGGGTAAAAAAGTTGTATGGAGAACTCCGTCTGGCAAGACGATCACGGGAAAGATTACGCGTGTCCATGGAAACAAGGGAGCCGTGGTCGCAAGGTTTAACAAAGGACTTCCCGGTCAGGCAATAGGTACAGAGGTAGAAATCAAGTGATGTGATGATAAAATACAGGTTCCTGGAACATACTGCAGACATACTCTATGAAGCCTTCGGGTCATCGTTCAAGGAAGCTTTGGAAAACGCTGCACGGGCATTGTTCGAAGTGGTAGGGGAAGCCGAGGCAAAGGAGGAAAGGATTGTTGAAGCGGAAGCGCCTGCCAGAGACGAGTTAGTTGTAGTATTCCTATCCAATCTAATCACTGAGATGGATATAGAGGGAATGGTGTTCTCGGATGTGAAGATTGTAGAACTGACGGAAGATGACAGATTTCGTGTTCGGGCAAAGGTATGGGGTGAGCATACACTACCGAAGGAATGCGTGAAGGGTGTTACATATCACATGTTGAAGGTTGAAAAGAAGAACGGATTCTGGAGGATACAAGTTTTGTTAGACGTATAAATCCGGATTCATGTTCTAATGAAAGGTAGAACTACTCCGTCTCTTCATTGAACTGCACAAGTTCGATGAAATAGACACCTCGCTCATCTTTAACTATCAGAGGGGAATCGAACAAACGCTCAAGGTTTATGTAAAACACGCCTTTTTCGACAATGGTTACATTTTCAATCCTGTTGTCTTCATGGGATTCCTCAGGAACTATAGGTCGTAACTCCACCTTTCTGTTATCGTTGCCGTCGACAAGCACAAATACTTTGGATCCGCACTTGCACCCTTTGTCAACAGGGTAATCATCAGGGTATTCGCGTCCGCAATTTATACATTTGAGCATGTC
>JAGGXE010000047.1 GCA_021163225.1 Candidatus Micrarchaeota archaeon
CAGCAGTGATCCTGATACGTATTCTAACGATGAGTATTACGGCGGCAGGTTCCATGATACGGTGGGTAACTATACACATGCGCACGACGTGCTCAGTGACGGTGTCGGACCGGTCCACAAAGGAGAATCGTGGAGATGCGTGATCTATGCGAACGACAGTCGTATCGTGACAAGATGGACTTCGCCGATAGTCCGCGTTGTCAACACACCTCCGACACCACCCGTGATCTGGCACAGGGATACGTTACACTCGTATGAAGAACTGTATTGGAACAAGTCGGTTGATGTAGACGGTGATCCGATAACCTATTACGTGTACGGACGTAGGACTGATGAAGACGAGTTCGCGTTGTTGACGGTGGTTACACCAAGCGACGGTGTTCGCGATACGTATGAGTACGACTGGAGTATCTCTGAGACCGGGTTGTATCAGTGGTACGTGGTTGCGACCGACGGCGAGGCCGAGACGCAGAGTATAGTGGCTGAGGATATAGACCTTCCAAACCCGCGACATATAGACGAGTTCATCTACATGATAGGTAAAGGTGAACAAACTGATAACGAGACCGGTACCGAAGAACCATCGCGTGAACCCGTCAAACCAATCAAACCCGTCAAACCTAAACCGATATCTATTAAACCAGAACCCATAGGTGTTAAACCAGAACCGGTGCCAGTCAAACCCGTAACCGAGCAACCTGTCTCTGTCCCTTCTAAACCCGTTAGGGTTGAAGTTGATCCTTTGGCACCAGTAGCGAACAAATCAGGATTTATAGTGAAACCAGAACCGGTCTTGCCTTATAAACCTGAACCGGCCAGTTCTACAGTATTGCGTCCTATCAACTCAGTCATGACAGATAAAAGTAAGTAGTGTGCCCCATAATCAATAAATTTTATTTTCTTTTTTCATCTTGATCTTGTTTTACGATTAAAATAAACTCCTCTTCAGACAGAATAGATAACTCTGGATAATATTCTTTTATTTTTGTTCTTTTGTTCAATATATCCTTGTCATTCGTTATAAAGTAATTCATCTTTTCTTTGATTGCTGTTTCTACATGTAGGATATCTCCCATGTTTTCCCTTCCGATGATTGCTTTAAGATTCTTCATGATTTGATCAGTGTCTTTCTCTGCCAATCTTCCAGGTAATCTTGTAGGACCATCTAGAATTAAAAGTCCCACTGTTTTGTCTAGTTTTTTGTTTTTATTCTCTAAGTTACTGACAGTATACAATTTGTACTCTTCAGTTGAAAGTTTTTGAAGTTCTTTGCTAAGTCTTTTCGTATTGACATTCTTGTCTATCAAAACCTTCTTCATATCATCCACCAAAGTTATCTCTTATGAAAATAAATAATTCTTATAGTATTTGAGGTGAGATCGGAATCGCCATATTTTTATACTACTATCAAAATTAACACAATGTATCCGAGCATCCCTACTAACTGATGTGCTGTGACCTTCTGACTGAGATAAGCGAAACTCTGGAGGTCTTCTATTAAGCGTAGAAGTCTCTAAGACTCATTTTATAATTTCTCCTGTCTCCAAGTACCATAGGTAAAGGTCAAGTTCGCCGAGTGATATATGATGTTGCGCAGCAATCTGTTCTAATATGTTTTCTATTTCAAAGTATTTCTTACGGGTCAATGTCCGCGGTCGAACTGCGAGCACGCGGTAGCGTGCGAGCAGGTCAATGATGTGGAAATCTATGATAGCAACATCTAAACATCCGATGTTCCTAAGAAAATGGCTTGCTTCTTTCAAACCTAACCCTTTCACATTTTTGGCCAGCCATTCTCTTTTCTCTTTACAATTCAAATCGGCGTCTCGAACGACACGTAGTATACTATCCAACCTTTCTCTGGCCTTTGCAATGTACCTTGCACGGGTGTTTGGAAACCTATGCCCCAACTCTTTCAATCGTTTCGCGATATCCTCCTCTGATAGATACATGATCTCTTTGTCTAGTGCATTTTGTATCCGTAATCCTCCCTTAGCAGTGTAATTGGCCGTGAGTATACAAAAGACAAGTTCTGAAAATATCTCTGAGTCATCCGATTTTCCCACTCTGACAAATTCCCTTATCCTGTTTTTTATGACTTTAGTAATCTTTGGGTTATTTAACAGGTTTTTGATTTCATGAGACAAGTCGCGAGGTACGTCTTCTTGATTTTGGCTCTGAGAGTTATGAATATGATTTTTATTCATCAACCCTCTCGGTAGTCTAATGCTCTGTCGCACGACAATCACCAACCAGCATTCGTTCCCTCACTATCGATCCCCACTATTGATCTCTTAATATCTGTCTCTCCTAAAGTTTCTAGTCTAACACGGTTCGTTTTTTTCTATTTTATTTTTTCGATGATGGTCGCAGGACATACACGGGTTACCCCTTCCATCCCTTCCAATCGTCTAACAAATCTTGACAGTTCTCTGTAATCTTTTAACCAAACGCGTATCAAAATCATGTGGTCTCCACTCGATGAATAAACTGAAATAACCTTGTCCATCTTTGTCAATCTTTCCAATGTATTCAGATAACTCTCAGGTGTTGTATCAAGCCCTATCAATGCATCCACATTGTAACCAAGGATTTTAGGATCAATTATTACAGTATATCCTATGATGACACCGTCTTCCTCTAACCTATGTATCTTTTTTCGTACCGCTGTTTCTGTCACACCAAACATCTTTGCGAGTTCGACATATTTGATCCTAGAATTTTTCATCAATTCTTTGATAAGTTTTATGTTTGATATTCGAACCATATTGTTTTTAATGTTAACTACATTTATATATCTATCGGAGAACCAAACTGGTTTCGGTAATTCGATCACATGGTTTTTGGGACGGTTTAGATGTAATACAAAAAATAAAACATGGAAATTTGTGGAGGTGAGAGTATGGAAGGGTTTGAAGAATATTATGGAGTACCGATGATCGGTGAAAAGTTTCCTGAGATAGAGGTACAGACTACGCATGGCAAAATTAAACTGCCTGAGCATTTTCAGGGAAAATGGTTTGTGTTGTTCAGTCATCCAGCCGATTTTACACCTGTTTGTACAACCGAGTTTGTAGCATTTCAAAAGAGGTATAATAAATTTAAAGAACTGAACTGTGAACTCATCGGATTGAGCATTGATCAGGTATTCAGCCATATCAAATGGAAGGAATGGATCAAAGAAAACCTTGATGTGGAGATAGAGTTCCCAATCATTGCTGATGATACAGGAACCGTTGCTGACCTCTTAGGACTTATCCATCCAGAGAAGGGAACAAACACGGTTCGTGGAGTGTTTGTAGTGGATGATAAAGGTGTCATACGCGCCATTCTGTATTATCCGCAAGAGCTAGGTAGAAATATCGATGAAATAGTGAGGATGGTTAAAGCATTACAAATCTCTGACAAGGAAAACGTTGCAATGCCTGCTAATTGGCCTAACAACGAGTTGATAGGCGATGAAGTAATAATCCCGCCGGCCAGTGACGAAGAAACTGCTAAGAAGAGAAAAGAAGAGTACGAATGTTATGACTGGTGGTTCTGTCATAAGAAACTATAACTCTTTTTCTTTTGTTTTCTGTTTGCCAAAAACGATATTCTTTATGCCTTTGTGAATAGTTCTCTACAAAATTAATCTGCAATCTCCAGAGTTACTGAATGATGTAAGAAGGAAAACAAGAAGTTGACCATCCCTGAGGAAACGGGTGGTAAACAGGTATAGGCAAGATTATGGATAGATAAATTTTCGGAGATTATGTATAGATGAGGAAACGTGGTATGTTCTTAATCTACTTACCCATCTATTTTTAAAAGGGCATATTCTAAATTGAATTGGTGATTAGAATGATGTCAGACATACCTAAGAATATAGAAAAACTGAAGGGTGAGGATAGAGATAAAGAGATCTTGAGAGTGGGTTTGATAGCGGAATTGGATGCGATTAACTTGTACGAACAGTTGGCTGCTATGTGTGATGATTTGAAGATAAAGAAGGTATTAATGGATATTGCTAAAGAAGAGAAAACTCATGTCGGTGAGTTTTTAGAATTGCTCCTGGAACGTGACAGAGAGCAGGTTGACCAACTTAATAAAGGTAAGGAGGAGGTTGAAGAGTTGACCGGTTGACCGTCCGTCTAATCACCGGGTATCATAGGGGTGCCGCATTTCGGACATCTCATATCACGGCACGGTATCCCGCGGGTGTGCGGTACTACCGTACCACACTTCGGACATCTACACGTCTGAGGACCACCGTATCCTCTCCCCCTACCTGCTCCTCTACCTAATCCTCTACCTGACCAACCCCGTCCACGACCGTAACCTCTACCGGTACCTGTCGGGCCTGTTCCGTCTCGGTTCGGCATGATCCAATCACCTCCTTCAACCCGTATCGCCTTACCGTTGAGTAAGGCATCGGTTATCTTCTTCTCAAAATTCTCTATCAGTCTGTGAACAGTCGGTTGTGACACGTTCATACGTTCTGCCGTCTCGGATTGAGATAACCCCTCCCCAGCCGTCAAACGTACCGCCTCAAGTTCGTCTAAGGTGATCACCACCTCTTCTAAGGATGCTAACGGTACACCTACCGGTTTATAGTACGTGATCTGCGGGATACCTTCAACACGCCTGACCCGTCGCGGTCTGACCATACATATCCCTCCCGTTTTCGGTCTCAAGGATATATCGGACAACTATCCCGTTGACCACAGAGATCACAATCATCACTATTGTCAGGATTACTGTGTACATCCAACCAAAGTAATAAATCATCATCGGTAAGAGATGTAATTTAATAGCCCGGTTATACAAGAAGATAGTTATCACATCATCTTTTAATCCGTGCTTTTTCGCTTCTTTGAGTATGGGGTACCAGATATAACCCGCACCCATTGAAAGTAATCCTGCAACTATCGCAATACACCAACCAGTTATACCTTTATACTTCTCCATAAGACCTACGAGTTTTTTAGGTGATACGAAGTAATCCATCAGTATCATGAGTAACCATATCAGGATGAGAATAGGGATCATCTTAGAGACCATAGATACAAAGTTATCAATAGCCTTATCCAAAACACCAACATAACGTCCTATCACTATAAAGATCAGTATTGAAACCAGTAAGAACAACCATCTATTATCCAAGTTCTTCATGCCGCTCCACCTTTTATTATAGAGAGGATAAACACCGTTACAACCGCCACAATAATAGTTGATATGAAAGCGAGGATGTTTCGTAGTATTGCAAACCGTTTGCCTAACATATTCATCTCATAGGGGAGTTGGATCACACCAACAGTAACCCATGCCACTATAAATGAAGTAACCGCGATCAGACTGATCCCACTTTTTAGGAGTTCGCCACCTATTATATAACTAGTCATAGGATTACCTATCGATATACTTCCCAGGATCGCACCGATAAAAGAATCAACGAGTTCATTACCGGTAAACACAGAGGAGTAATCAAACGTTGTAATACAGACAGATATCAAACTAACCAGTAGTAATATACCTGTTAAAAACGGGAGCATCTTGATGAGTTGTCTTGTTGCCTTCGTAATCGCTCTGTTGAATCTTGATCTATCCATGTTATCCCTCCTTTTCCTCTCTTTTATCTAAGGGAGGTTATCTTTTCTATTACCGGTCTGATGTATCCTTTGAACTCAGGATGGAGAAGCGTCAAAGGTGTCCGGTTAACCGCTGCCTCCACGACCTTCCTGTCATAGGGTATCTTGGTAAGGACGATACCTCTGTACTCATTCTGGATACGTTCGGTAAGAACAGGGTTGGCATCATGTTTGTTGATCACGATACCGTAAGGTATACCGAACTGTTCAACGATCTCTAACACACGTTCCATATCAACAAGTCCTGACGGGGTAGGTTCGGTCACAACTATTACGTAATCCGACCCGTTCACAGAGGCGATTACGGGACAACTTATCCCAGGAGCACCGTCCCGTATCACATACCTCGGTCGTATCCTACCGTCGCTTATCATCTGGTTTACCTTGTCCTTGAGTAGTGTAACTATCTTACCCGACCCCGATTCACCGATACGTAACTGACCCGTAACCAGTATCCCGTACTCCGTATCCAATACGCGGATCACTGCGTTCTTGACGGGTTTAATTTGTATGGCATCGGTCGGACATAATACCGTACACGCACCGCATCCCTCGCATGCGTACCTATCTATGACCGGTTGACCGTTAACCAGACGTAACGCGTTAAACCTGCACACATCACATCTGCCGCAGGACGTACATCTATCATAGTCCACAAACGCCTTCTCGGACGATTCGGCCTCGTACTCCTCCAATACGGTAGCACCTTGCCCCAGGAAGATGTGTAAATCGGCAGCGTCCACGTCGCAGTCCACTGAGACGATGTTATCCTTACCGAACCGTTCTGTCAGCATGTGTACTAGGGACGCGCTCAACGTTGATTTGCCTACCCCACCTTTTCCTGAGACGACCGTTATGTTCATCTATCCACCCGTTAACCTGTTTACGATATAGTTTATGCTCTCGTGTTCTATCGGTTCACCTCTCACATAACTCTCAAAGATCCGTTTATCGTAGGGGATACGACCGATGACGGGTACACCATGTTTGCTTACCACATCGTCCACCTCGGTTTCATCACCTATACCCGCCCTGTTGATCACAACCGACATGGGAACCTTGAGTTCGGTACCGAGTGTCAGTATAAGGTCAAGGTCGTGGGCACCGAGCGGTGTAGGTTCTGTGACGGCTATCGCGCGGTCCACGTGTCGTAACGAGGATATGACGTTACAATGTGTGCCGGGTGCGGTATCCACGATCACGTAGTCAAACCCTTCTCTAACATCCTCCATCACATCCATCAGTACGTTGACAACCGGTGATGCCTCCTCATAACCGGGTTTAAGCATACCCGTCAGTAATGTTAACCGGCCTGATGTGTTCGGGACGTCGTACCTATAGACATCCCCAACCCTCTCCGGTATCTCGGTTATAGCTTTTACCGGACACGCCAAGGAACACGCACCGCACCCTATACATTGGTCTGATAACAGTTGCGGTACCTGACCGGGTAGTTGGAAGAGTGCCGACTCGCGACAGGTTCTGACACAAACACCGCATTTAATACATTCATCCTCATTTATTACGGGTTTACCCACAGTTACTTCACGTGCGTGAACCATCTCGTTGATCTGGATACCCAATAACAGATGATCGTTCGGACATTCCACGTCCGCATCCACCAACAATACCTTATACCCATGTTTAACCAGAGCGTGAACAATCCCTACGGATAACGTTGATTTACCGACCCCTCCTTTACCACCTGTTACCCCGATGATCATGGTTATCACTTCACCTTGATAACGGTTGGGTTCTCCAACAACCGGGTTTCACCTTTCAGATAACTCTCCACCGCTCTCCCAACAG
>JAGGXE010000048.1 GCA_021163225.1 Candidatus Micrarchaeota archaeon
GATGGATATAGAGGGAATGGTGTTCTCGGATGTGAAGATTGTAGAACTGACGGAAGATGACAGATTTCGTGTTCGGGCAAAGGTATGGGGTGAGCATACACTACCGAAAGAATGCGTGAAGGGTGTTACATATCACATGTTGAAGGTTGAAAAGAAGAACGGATTCTGGAGGATACAAGTTTTGTTAGACGTATAAATCTGGTTTCATAGTCCTGATGAACGGTAAAATTACTCCGTCTCTTCATTGAACTGCACAAGTTCGATGAAATAGACACCCCGCTCATCTTTAACTATCAGAGGGGAATCGAACAAACGCTCAAGGTTTATGTAAAACACGCCTTTTTCGACAATGGTTACATTCTCAATCCTGTTGTCTTCAGAGGATCTCTCAGGAACTATCGGCCGTAACTCCATCTTTCTGTTATCGTTGCCGTCGACAAGCACAAATACTTTGGATCCGCACTTGCACCCTTTGTCAACAGGGTAATCATCAGGGTATTCGCGTCCGCAATTTATACATTTGAGCATGTCAACACCCTATCTCCTCTTTTTCATCTTTTTTGAAGATTTGACCGTTTCAGCAAGTTGTCTGTACAGTTGAAACATGTTTGTACCGTTGAGAGCAGACACGGGAACAACTGTATAATCAGGGAATGCCTCCTTAACGCGTTCTGGTTGCGCGTCTTCTAAATCGATCTTGTTAGCCACGATGATCACAGGTATGCCACGTGCCGCAAGGTTACCGAGCAACGTTACGTTTGCCTGGTCAACGGGGTCGCGAGTGGAATCGATGACCAACAATGCGGTATCGATATTATCCAACCATCTAATAGCCTCGATAATACCTTTTGTGGCCTCCCTTGCCCGTTGTTTAGCCTCCTCAGGATCCAGCCCATAATTAAGGAAATCCCGGTAATCGACTTTCACCGCAATACCGGGCATATCCAACAGGTTCATGGTAAGTTTGAACCCTTTAAGGTTAAGGACAACCTTCTCCTTTTTCTGAACAACACGAGTTTCATGAGGGACCAGAGACACCACGCCGAACGGTTCTCCTGACAGATCCATAGCGATCCTGTTTGCTAATGACGTCTTGCCGACGTTCGGCGCACCGTAAAACCCAAGAGATATATCCTTCTCGCGACCTAACAGTCTGAGTATCCAAGATTTGATCCTCTCAAACATAAAAGTCACCTTGCGGCGAATAAAATTTTAAGTGATAAATATTTAAAAACATTTACAAATCCAGCAGGTTTTCATGATTGCGAATAAAATCTGATTAACCCGATGTCTCATATTCTTATCCCCTCGCTTCGCTTTCCTTTTCCCTCTCCATACCTGTTTATCTTCGCATATCTCAGTGGATTGATTGCGTCGGAAGAGAAGAGGAGAGAAATCGTTTTAAAATGATAACGGGGCAAAAGTAAAAAAAGATGAAAAAGATGAAACTTGACCGTTCTCCGGCAAAACAACTATTTGTGTTGTACACCGTGCTCACATATCTGGTTGTAGTATGGTCGTTGTCAGTGAGCGGTATATCGGTATGGATTTCCCAGGGCGTTCAAGTCATTATTGCAGCAGCACTGCTAGCAACCAGAAGACTCAGCGATTGGAAACCTTCGCATCGGTGGTATCGTGCGGTTTTTATCACTTCTGCGACGATCCTTTTCGTAGCCGCGCTTTTCACCGTGCTGTTGAACGGATGGACAGGTGCATGGGTTCTCATATTGCCCTATATACTCATGGCAGTCTTATTGAGCACGCTCTACGGCAAAATGTTCGACATGTTCGCATTTGCAGGTCTGCTGGTAGTGGTAACAATAGGGACGATAGTCGGATACTACGAAAAGATGATATTCTACGAACTCGGATTCTTTTTCTGATTATTCCACACTATGCTGATCCGTTGTAGCACTGTTACAAGAGAGAGCACCACGGAGATAATTATTAAATAAACGAAGTAAACCCATCCAAAGAAGTATCCTATCATCGTTGCAAAGACCACCATGAGAACTCGTTCTGTCCTCTCGAAGACGCCACCCATCAACAGAGCGGTTTCGTGAGCAACAACATGTTTATGGTCTGCGTAAGCACGGACAAAGGAAGGCATACACGTTCCAAACAGTAGCAGTGCACCTAACCAAACATAACCTGGAAGGACCACATCCGGCAATTCAATAGTCATCAACGAAAGGATGAAGATACCTTCTACAATCCTATCAACAACACCGTCTATAAACCCGCCGAATTCCGTTACCATACCCTTGGCACGGGCTATCGCGCCGTCCAATCCGTCCATGACCCCCGCTAAAAGGAACATCACGCAACCTTCAACAATCTTTCCTTCACAGACCAACCATGCCGAAAGGACGGCAAATAAGATAGAAAGCAGCGTAACCTGATTCGGTGTGACCGGGAGGCCTGCCAACAGAAGACCTACGCTTCTCTGAATACCTTTCATCCGTTGTTTGAGCATGCTGGAATTAAACACTGTACATTATTTAAAATATATCTTCTGCTTTATCCGTGTGATTGTGAATAAATCCTGAGTAACCCAACGTGAAGAATCAAGTTTTATTACCTAACTATCTAGACTTCGTCTCTCATTCTCGCAGTACTCTTTTATCATATTCTCATACGCGTACCCCTTTTTCCGGACCTTCCCTTCCTACTTATCCCCAACTTTAAACTAACCGTTTATGAAATCCTCGATCATCCTACGTGCATCATAATCTGTGAACTGTCTGCGCGGATGTTTGAAAAGGTAAGCGGATGCAGCGTCTATCGACCCACCCATTCCCTTATCCTTAGCGATCTTTGCGAGGCGGATCGCGTCCACAACGATACCTGCCGAGTTCGATTTATCGTCAACTACCAGTTTTAAATCTATTGTGAAAGGCACGCCGGCCCACGTCTCTGCATCGATCCGTATGAAACATACCTTAGTGTTTTTTAAGAACGGCACGAAATCGCTTGGGCCGATATGAATATTCTCCTCGGACAATCTGTCCGACAACTGACTCTGGACCGATTCGGTTTTAGACACCTTCTTACTGACAAGTCTTTCCCGTTCCAACATGTTCTTAAAATCGGAATTACCGCCCACGTTAAGCTGGTACGTGCTACGGATCACGCCACCCCGTTCATCGATGAGACGGGTCAATACCCTGTGTACTATGGTTGCTCCGACCTGCGACTTTATGTCATCACCCAACACCGGTACACCGGCCTCGGCAAACCGTTCATGCCATCGCTCATCGGAAGCTATGAATACGGGTATGTTGTTAACAAAAGCAGTATTCGTCTCAATGGCTATCTCTGCCCAGAATTCTGTCGCCTTTTGAGAACCTACTGGAAGATAGTTTACCAGCACGTCCACCTTCTTATCCTTGATCTCCTTTATAATCTCTTCTCTGAGCGTATCCATGTCCTTGGTCTGTTCGACAGGTCTGAACCAATCCTCCACAAACCTTCCGACACCGTCAAGACGTGGTGATTCTTTAACGATAACACCAGATTTGGGCATGTCTTCCACGTAACGGACAAAATTCGGATATGCGTACTGTGCATCCGTCAGGTCCTTACCGACTTTCTCTTTAGAAACATCCCATGCCGCAACGAATTCGATGTCCGACCATGAATAACCGCCCATCGTTTCATGCATGAGACCGACCGCCGTCTTACCAGTCCTTCTGTAGTACTCTATTCCCTGGTACAACGCCGCAAAACAGTTTCCGACACCTATCACACCGACCCTAATCTTACCCATTCATACCACCTACGAACTTGTTTTACAAATTAAAAATATTTTATTTTTATAAAATAATAAATGTTTAAAAAAGTTCCGAACCGTTTTTATTCGATGGAAGAACTTGCAGAGATGATACAGGACGCAGACACCGACCAAATGCATCATTCAATAAAAGTTCTGACAAAGGGTAACCTATGGCCGTACATACTTTCGTTGATGAAGAAAGAAGGCAAAGTATATGCTTACAACCTCGATAAATCTGTAGAATTGCGGTTCGGGTTCAAACCGAGTAAAATTATGCTGTACCTAGTTCTTTACAGTCTGGAAGAAAACGGTCTTGTGACTTCTTCTTATGTTAATCGGAGAAAATACTACAGAATAACAAAAAAAGGGATCAGAGAGTTGAATAGATTTAAAAAACTCCTCAAGATCATCAGCGACAAACTTTAGGTTTTATCAGATAATATACGACACCGACCTCTTTAACACCGGTCGGCTCGACAACGATGTAACCGCCGAAGCGGTTTTTGATAATGCTGACATACCATTCGTAGGAGGGTTTGTTTTCCAGATCGTTCAACAGTACCGATACAACCTCTGCACTCCAATCACCGGAACTTACATTATACCCTATGCCCAGTTCTACGGTATTTATAAGAAATACTTTGCTTCCCCCACCTATTACTGTTTTAGCATCCTTTGCGTCGGAAAAACGTCCCCGTACACCGAGTTTAACAGAAAACGGTTCACCGTATCCGAAAACAACCCGGTAGTTCGGACAGTTATCATAGATGATGCCTCCACCAAAATGGAATTTCTTTACACTGATATAGGTATAGAACTGATAACGGTCCGTGGACGGACTCGTCCCAAGAGAGACCTGTAGACGGAGATTGTTCCGACGGGCACAGGGAACAACATACCTTTCGCTTAACGGTTCCATCCTTCTAAAACGCGGTGGAGTTTTCGTTGAGGGCTCGATGTCCGTATAGTTCGGCGGTTTTACCTCAGTAGTATCTATCACAAAAACCGAAGATTTCTCTTCCTGATGCGTACCTTGTTTTTTTGACGCGTGCGTTCCGGTTTTCGCACCTGAGATCTTCTGCCGCCTCTTCTTACGCGTTCTCCGCGCATACTCGGTAAGCGATACACCTCTCTTCTCGATCAAACCTTTCAACCTCTCGATATCTTCGAGTAGGTCCCTATACACACTTTCCGGGATACCTTCCTCTTTAAAGATATCGATGATCCCTTTCATGTGAAAGTATTCATCGACCAACGTCTCTGTATCAGGAACTGGTTTATTGAGATTATCTATGAGCACGTAACCTATGGTTCGATGGACCCCTCTCCTTCTCGGAACTTTGAACTCATCGTAAAAGACGGCGATGTCGTATCCAACCACACGCAGCACACTATCGGCAACAGTACCTGCCGAATCCCAATAGAATCCGTCAACAGGAATGAGCATCCATTTGTACGGTGTCTTCAGATCTATTACTTTCATAAAAAACGGCACATCTTCCTTTTTCAGGATGTTGAGTCTTTCGATACGACCTTTACCAACCCGAGTGGTATCACTGTAATCCCAATCCTTCATCTCCTCAAAACCGACCAAGAACGGGTCTGCAACATTCTGACTCGTCCCGCCAGAACTCGAACCCAAAAGGATTGCAGAGGAACAGATAATCGAGGATATGGCGATCCTTTTGAAAAACTTGGACACCGACCTGATCCTTTCCATAGCATTTCTTTTAACCTTTGCAAACGTTCTGTCTTTTGAGACGTTTTTCGATGAAGTATCCTTTCCGAACCCACTGCAACCGCCAGGTTTCGTATGAATCATACGATTAATATTGCTCGTTTCACATATTTAAACATATCCGATGACATAATCCACTTACGATGTAAATAAATCCCGAGTAACCCGGTCAGAGAATCAGTTTTTCTATAAACTCCATCTTCTCATTCTCACCCGGTTCTCATATTTTTACTTCATCTTACCTTTTACTTCAACCTTCTTCCTTTCCTCATCTATGCGTTTGTTGCATCATCGGAAACACACTCCTTCGTGTTGTTTATAAAGCGGGGGTGTGAGAACGCTCCGGGTGATACAATGAAATTGCGTGTAGAAGGTCTGAAACCGTCGGAATTGGACACCATCATCGGCAGATTAGCAAGGTTGGGTTATGAATTCGTATTTGAGGTAACCCCTCAGGGGACGTATGTACGCGTAGATCGGAGAAAACAGAAAAGAAAGATAACCATAAGTTATCCTCACCTCCCACAACTCAGGTTCTTTCATCCCTAGCCATAATACTTTTCAGGTACCGTGTAGCGGTCCTGAGACATACAGTCAAAAACTCATCCAAACGCTTATCAGAGCAATTCTCCAGGGATACGCCTAAGGCATAGGGATGTCCTCCAACACTACCTTTCAACCCTGTTTCTTCAAGCGCTTTATTGACGATTTTTAGAAGGTTCACGTGTACAAAACGCGCGCGTGCGGACACGCGCGCGTTTTTCTGTTTTATCGAACCCACAAATACAACGTCCGCAAACCCCGAGAGAGCGGTTGTAACGCTACCTTCGTTGGAAGGTGCACGTGCGGCTACGATGATGACGTCACCGGCAGTATCGTATTTTATAGTTCTACACGCCTTTACGGTATTGACCTTATTTGTCAGAGAAAAGTCATGGGTCAACCTGACCAGTTCCTCAAAAGATTTATCGGAGACCTTCAACAGTTCTGCTATTATTTCGAACAGTTCGCTGTTACCTTCTCTCAAACCCATGGTATCGTCCAGGATACCAAGAAGTACGGCTGTGGCGATACCTGGGTCCATCTTCGGGATAAGTGTGGAAAAATATTTATCGGAAGATGGGGACTGCCCGGACTGTCGGTTATAGAGATAATATATAATCTGGGTAGTTGAATACGCATGCGGCAGAACAACCTCGACCTCAGCATCTATCGGATCATCTGCATAATCGTGATGGTCAATCACAATGTACGCGGAAGAAAGACCTGACAACAACCTTCTCGACCTCGTATCCACTACGACGACCGGTCTGCCTGAGGATTCTATTTCCGAGACATCCATATACTCAACAGGCAATGCCAGTAACTCGGCAACACGTTTACCATGCGCCGATAAGTTATCCATGGAAACCACTTCCGCATTATGCAGTATCCTTTTCAGGAGATAGGCCGAACACACCGCATCCGGGTCGCCGTGGGAATGGAAGGTGATAATACAGTTTCTATCTGTCATTGCACTGAGCCTATCCAACGCGTTTGCCAAACGGGTAACCGTCTGTTCGATATCGTCTCCGGCCGTCATGATACCACCCTCCTACTTCAACCGACCTCCTCAGCAGCTTCCTCGGCATACTCCTTATGCGAGATCAGGTACACCACAATAAACATCACCGTAAGGACCATGACGAACAACGGATTGAATATAAACGGCAACCCCAAGACGCTTTCCATCTCACGGATTGTACCATCCATCATAGCAGTAAGGTTGAAGAGGGAATGGAGGGGTACAACGATGAGGAATGCGGAAACCATACCTATCACCAGATACTTCCCACTGTGAGTAATAGATCTGACATATCCGATGAGGGCTCCTCCGAACCCTGTGATAAACCCGTGGGCTAACGAATTGAAGAACGACCTGTAGATGATAAGCTGCATCCAGACGCTCAATCCCAATTCAAACGGATTGGTCTTTGAAGCAAAATAGAACCAGTTCTCTATGAACGAAAACCCGATACCTACGCTTGAACCCAAAATCAGTCCGATCACCGAATCTCTGTACTCCGGATGTCCTGACAGAAGAACCGGTCCCATCAACTTAACGAGTTCTTCGACAAGAGGAGCGATCAGGACCGCGCTGATGAGCATCCCTGTGTGACGGTCGAAGTTGGGTAGCACCAGATCGTTTAACCAATAGTTTCCCAAGAACGCAAGCACGGCAGCGAACGCCCCCCAGAAGAACATGGAAAAGAAGAATCTTAGCGGTCTTCTCTCAAGCGTCCAAAGGAATGCAAGATAGATCATCGGAAAGAGCAATGCTGCAACACCGCTGAACAACGTAATTTCAAACTCCGTATAACTGAATTCCGTGTTTATTATGTAAGAAAAGGCCAGAAGACAACCACCTATCTCCAGGACCCAGATCAACGGATCCATCATCATATCGGCTATCCTTTCACCTATCGGTTTACCCGACACCTTAGGGAAAAAGAGGTTCTCAGTAGTATACTGTGTGCCGAATGGGTCTAAAAAACGGTAGTGATAAGCGCTTTCGATGAGTAATAGAAGAACGAGAATGATTATCAATGTTATCAAAGGTACTACCAGGATATGGGTCTGTAACAGAGACCTGTAAACATTTGATTCGTACATGCTCCAATCTTCGACTAAAGTGAACAGTTTACCTTCGGTAGCATTATCTGTCAACACGATTCCGTAAACGGTTCTATGAAAGGTTTCGCCGGGATACTTCACTGTGATGTTAACTACTGCAGTGACGTATGCATAAGGTTGGACAACACCCAACATCTTTACCGGTATCAATTCCTCGCCTTCAACCTTCATCAGATACATTATGTAACTCTCAGGGTCAGTGTTGTTGACACGAACCGTAACAAGGATATTATCCGGGGAAGAGTTAAGACTGGTAGATGTAACGTTTATCGAAATCTTATCAGAGGGTTTCATTTCGTAAACGCTGTACGGGTAAACGGTTCCGATTACGGATGACAACACAAGCAGTATTACCAAGAGATGCAGAATCCTCATCAAACCCACCTAAAAGGGTATAGGGAGATACAATGCAATGATTCTGACGAGTTTGTTGAACAGTTTTACGTACCACCTGTTCATACGTTTGATGGCTTTTAGCAGTTCTCTGAACGCATACTTTTCAGCAGGACCTAAAGGACTCTCCGTAATCTTTATATGCTCTTTACCGTCTACGATCGTTTTCTCTTCCTGTTGACCTATCTGTTTCTTGGCCTGTGCATACCACGGCGGCAGCGAAGATTTCACCTTCTTAATCGCCTTTATAAAATCCGATGTTGTGACAGGTCTCTCCTTACCGGTTTTGAACGCCTCCTTCCAAGGTATGGCGGAGGCCTCGTCCACCACCGCCTTCAGATCCGCTGCTGAATAACCGATTGTTGCGAGAGCCAACCTGTTCCAAGCGATATGTTTAGCCAATGGTCGTTTTTTAGCATGAAGTTTAAGAATGGCTTTTCTGGCAACAAACGACGGTTCCGGCACGTATATGGTCTTACCGAGTCTACCGCTCCTTCTCAATGCCGGGTCGACATCCCAAGGCGCGTTCGTAGCACCTACAACGAGCACGTTCTCGTTCGCGGCCTCTATACCGTCCATCTCGTACAACAACTGGTTAACCGCGGCGCGCATGTACTGACCGCTCTGTCCCAACTGGTCACGTCTCGCACCTAAAGAATCTATCTCATCGATGAAAACGATACACGGCGCATTCTTACGCGCTGTTTCGAATATTGCATGTATGTTCTTCTCGGTACCTCCCACGTACTGATCAAGAACGTCAGAAAGTTTAACGTTTATGAAACTTGCTTTACATTCACCTGCCGCCGCCTTCATCAAATACGTCTTACCGCAACCCGGCGGACCGTACAACAGGATTCCGCCACCGCCGAGTTTTCCGTACTTCCTCGCCAAATCCGGTTTAAGCAAAGGATAGACAATATGGTCTTTTAACACCTCTTTGAGTTTTTCCATGTCAGCGACATCTTTGAACGTGACCTTAGGTTTACTTAACAGATGAACCGTGCTCGGTGCCTTGCCCTCTTCACCGCCGCCGGTCACGGGCAGATTGGCGCGGACACCGCCTTTACTCTTTGCCAATTCGAGATGCTGTTTGGCTTCGGTAAGGTTTGGGTTGATCTCCAGGGCCTTCTGATAATCTTTGATAGCATTGTCCAGATCACCCATATAATCGTAGGCCAAACCACGGACATGATAAGCCTCGGCAAAGTTCGGATTGAGTTCGATCACCTTTGAGAAATCGTCAATTGCCGATTCGTAGTTTTCAAGACATGCGTAAGCCAAACCTCTGTTGTAGTAGGCTTTAAGATACTTCGGATTAAGGGTGATGGCTTTGTCATAGTCTTTTATGGCGCGTTCAAAATCCTGTTTACGATAATAACAATCACCACGGTTGTTGTATATGACGGGGTTGTTCGGGTCGAGTTCCAAAGCTTTGGTATAATCGGCTGCTGCTTTATCGTAATTCTTAAGATGATAGTAGGCCAACCCTCGGGCGAAGTATGCTTCCGAGAAATTCGGATTAAGGATTATAGCCATGTTATAGTTTTCGATCGCCTTTTCGTAGTTACCTCTCTCAAAGTATAGATTACCTTTGTGATAGTAGGTTCTTGCGTCCGGTGCGCCCCTCCGCTCTTTAACCATGGTATCACTCAAAATAATTTTTTACACATTGTTTAAAATTCTTTTTATCAACATTGCATACTCGGCACAACTGCATTTATAAAAAATTGCAAAAGCACGTTACCGAATACTTTTTATTCAAATTCATGGGAATGGTTGAAAAAGAAGGAAGGACCGATGGCCTGCATGTCTACACGTTTTTTAAATCCGCAACGTTCGTAATCGTTGAGGATGAAGGGATGGAGAGAGAAAAAGGGTACCGTTACAACATAGTCTTCAAATTTGGACATCGCTGCGGACCCGAGATAATGCGAACTCTGCCTTCTCAAAGCGGTTCTCGCCTCGGATTTGGAAACGTAATGAAAGGGATGACTGACGAATACGAATTCTATACGATGACGTTCAACGTTTTCAGTCTTTATATTGAGCAATTCTACGTAACCATCGAAGGAGATACGGATAAAACCCTCAGAAGACGCTCCGGAAAGAGATATATTATATTCGTGTTTGTCTATCACGAGTTCGAGATAATGCGTATAAGAACGTTCTCCAGGGTCGGGATGTTTGGACAACAGAAGCAATCTTCCGTCTGGCAACACTGTAACAGTTCTAAAAGAGTTATGTCGCCAGACGATCGGCCAACGTTCTTCGTCTACAAACATATCCTGAAAATATTTTATAGGGGATGGTTGGGCAACCCTAACCTCAAACAAAGGACGGTCAACGGACAACAGATTAGGAACATCTCTCGACCTAAAGAGCACCGCATCTCCAGAGGCGACTGAGTTGTTCAACATCCGTTTTTCTTCTTCGAGAGATTTTTGAAGTTTTGACTTGAAAGAGGAGCATGAAAGAAAGGAACATATCTGGCACATAACAACCCCGTTAAAACTTTTTCTACATCTACACAACGGTTATCTCGTATCCATCTATAAATGACGACAACCAAACCTTGACCAACGTCCGATCGCTATCCGTTATGTCCTTTCCATCCTTTCTCCGTATAGTCACTTTGACCTTATCTTTTTCCGTTTCCGTATCACAAAGATATCCCTTGAACTCGCACAGGGATTTTACAATCTGACCTATGTCCTCTTCGATCCGTACAACCTTAACCGTATATTTCAGGTCGCGTCCGGACAACGGATGGTTGAAATCTACTACAACGCGTCCACCACCGACCGTTTTAACAGTACCGCGGAGGTTATCAACATCGACCACGAGTCCGGGGTAAGGACGAACATTATTCCTCAGGAATTGCTTCAAAGGGATTATGTTTATCAAGTCTGGACGTCTCTCACCGAACGGTTTTTTTGCCAATACTTCGCCTGTCGAACCAGCACCCGCATTCTTCAAAAACGTCTTCAGCTCTTTCGGTATTGGAGATTTTTCCACGTTTACCGGTAGAGGAGAATCGCGTTCTTCGTACACCTCGCCTGTGTCAGGGTCTGATACCGTATAGATTATCCAATACAGTTTCATACAGGATCACCCAGGATACCAACATAAAATTGCAACCGGTCTTTGTCTTCAATTTTCATATCAGGTTAGATTTATAAAGATGTCAGTATATTTTAACTACCGTCAAGCAGACATCTTGCATCTACAAAGGATAGGGTGGGCTAACGATGAAGAAAGACCTTCTGAAGATTTTTGCAATCCTGATAGGTGTTGTCTTCCTGCTTGAAGCAGTGGCCATACCTTTGATCTCGCACCATCGGACAGCGAACAAAGATGATTCTGGAGACATGAAAGGAGGTTATATAACCGTTAATATCAATGCGACCCTGTCGTCGTACTCCAGTTACATCACCGTAGAAGGTCCGTTGTCAGAGATAAAAGACAAGAAGGATGAATGGAGGGAAAAGGGTTTCATAACATCCGAAACGCATGTTACCGGGAACAGTACCATATTCAACCTTATCGATGATTCGGTAGTGTTAGATATATCACAGTACCTGCTCAATCACGGATTTGATGTCCGTTCTGAAGCAACTTTTGAACTGCCGGATAAGATAGGAAACATCACCGCTGGCAATGTGGTGAAACTGAAGACCACTCCGATATACCGGATAGGGTCCGCGGTACCGCTTTCGATAGTGGGATATGTGGAGAACGGGGAACTGGTAACCGTACTGAAAGCGGAGATGTTACCTAGCAGAAAAACATTTTTGGCGAACGCAACTGTTACGGAAGTCCTTTCGGTCAGAAAGAACGGGTCGTCTGTCAACGTATCCTGTTCTGATGTAGGACCTGGGGACAGTGTCAAAGAAAGGCTTAGGGTCATTATCCGTAGAAACCCTGCCCAAGGTCTTTTTGTCGATACGCCTATCGAACTGGTAACCGCTACAAACGGAACATGCTTTGACAAGGGAGATAATCTGACACTCAATATCGATGCGGTGTTATCCGACGGTAAGATCGAACGTATAGTGAAGTATTCTGTTGTAGAAGAAACCGAAGGGGTAACTGAAGACAAAGGCAACGAATCGTACATTGAGAACGTCAGCGTAAATGAATCATAACAACTTGATTAATCCTTTACCTATCTCTCCGAGTTCTGCACCCAACATCATACCGAAGGATCTGATGAACGTGTAAGTAATGGTGAGCGCTGCAGCAGGATACGCGAACACTACAAGGAAATACTCTTCAAGCCTACCGGATAACGCGTCGAGCAGTGAATCGATCTTCCCCTGTTGATAAAGGTAGAACACCACATCCTTGTACGTACCTATTGTAGAAACATCTAAACAGGTCACATCGGCAACCTCTCTAAGCTCTTCGTAACCCGGTACGGTTTCTAAACTTGATTCCTGAACCTGAGAAGGAGTTATGCCCGATACGTACATCAGCATCAGATAACTCAGAGGAAAAACAAACAGAAAACCCAATGAAATCGAGATGAACATCGCTCCCATACCCCTCGTACCAGGAAACGCACGCATCGCTATACCTGTCGGCAACATGAACGTGGCGATATAACCAGAGAACTTAACCAGTTCTATCAAGAAATACTGGAGGAAGAGTAAGTTGGCAATAAGCTCAGCACCGTACTTGAACGTTTGCGGTATTGCAGAGAGTAATATATAAACGATCAGAGGTGAAGCCAATGTAACGATAGGAAGCATGTACCAATTGAAACTTCCTGCAAACGGTAACCTCTCGGCAATGCCGCCCACTCCGACCTTCTTTAACAGACCTGCACCGGCAAGGAACAGAGCACCTACCCCGACAACAGGTAATACGGCCGAACCGCCGCCTACGACCAACGCTGTGTACAGGTTGACCCCCCATCCGCTGATGTCTACCTCAACATTACCCAACGCACCTAACACTATCGCGAACAACGCGACTACAGAATAATCCGTCCTCAGAGCATCTGCTATGTTCTCCATGGCCACGATGGCCGAAACCTGCGGGTCGTAAGATGTCGGCTGATTTACCAGGAAACTCGATGAAGAAGGAACAACTCCTGGGTTAAACAATGCGTATGAGACGACACGTCCGAGAACCATGAACGCTAAACCGATCGCCAACATGAACACTACTATGAACGCTGTCACGAACAGTTCTACGTACTCGCTCTTAGTCCATCGCTCCAGTTCTTTCAAGTTGAACGAACGTGCTATCATGTACAGTACGGTGGTAAGACCGGACATGCCCATTATCGTTATCACGGTTATAACCAACCAGTTCATAATCACCCACCATCACAACATCCTGGTAAGGTTACGGATGTCAACCTCCGCACCCAACAATCTTGAAAACTCACGTGTGCCAGCAGCCACTATGATAAAGTCTAACAAAGGTAACACTGCAGTTACCAGGACCACTATCATCACCGTCTTCATCAGTAACAGCCAAACACTCGATACGATGAAACTGACGGATTCGACAACCGCATCGTCAACGACCATGCTCCCCATGTCCGGTGCCAAAGGATTGGTACCTCCTGATCTGAAGAACTGGAACATTGCGTAGAACGGGTCTTGGAGAATGTTGAGCACGTCCAGAGTAACACCTGTCGATACAATAGATACAGATGTACTCAACACCTCAAATGTTGTCTTTATCAGGCTTTTCATATACTCCGGAAAACTGGTGCCTGTAGGCACCACTGATGCGACCATCATATGGTTCAGACTGAGCAGGAGCGGGTAGAGAAAACCTAAACCCAGAGATAACCCTATCATCGCGCCTCCGAACTTTCTAGTGGGCATGAAACATCTAAGTAATACTCCTACTGGGAGGATCACTCCCAGGATGATATTGAACGTGTAGGTAAGTAATGCATACTGAGCAAGCGTTGTAGCCATGCCTGCGATGAGACCGGATTGAGCAGCACTGACAGCGAAATCCAATGTGTTCAACCCTTCTAACGGAGAGAGTTCTTTGACAGATACCCCCCCTATGAAAGGTACACCCACACCTAAATTGATCTGCGTGTTAGCCAACATGTTGTAGGCTGCACTGAACATCGATACGCCTGCAAAACCGACCATCTCCCAACCCAACGTTTCCGTCAGATACTGATAACTCGTGTTTATCATGTTGGATGGAGGGGTGTATCCCGGATAAGTGAAGAAGAAGGATAAACTCCCTTTGCACATGAATTCTACAATGCTCGCCAGTACCATGACGAGAAGGAATGTAGCCGCAACCTGAACCAGTTCGTATTTGGTCCATACCTCCATCTTCGGCATCGAAAACAGTTTTGAAACAAGGTAGAGGACAACGTACACAGCGAACCCTATGAAAACCGCTATCACGGACCGGGTTATCCAAGGTGCCATATATCCCGTCCCGCCGCATACTGAGGTTGTGGGGATATCTGCATGAACAACACTAACCGTAACGAAGAACAAGACCAATGCAGTACCGAACGACCTATCCATACGAACCACTTATATCAAACTCATCAAAGATTCAAAACTCATGTCAGACCCGAAGAAAGATGCAAGATTCTTCAACAGGGTAAAGTATATGAATATCTTAAATATCAGCAGTCCGAGTGTGGCGACCACTATTAGATATGCCAGGTCGGGTAGCAACAGTGTGACGATGTAGTAATACATAAGAGCGAACATGTTACCTATGGAGGCAGGGCATATCACAGAACCTATGAAAAACTTGCTTGACACGGCAAGGTTCAACACGGATTTCAGGTTGTTCGATACCACATCCAACGCTACATCGATATGCTCGGTGAAAGGAGTGGGTTCTGAGAACAGTTTTGACGCGTCGCTCTGTATGTCTCTGTAATACGCAACGGTTTGGCCGGGGTCTAACCCGTAGTGTGCAGTAACGATGACGTTGTCTATGTTGAGAAGCAAGGGCAGTACGAAATACGATACCAGAGCAAACGACATGAGTCCGCCTCCCAAAGACCTCGTAACCGGGAAAGAACGGAATATTATGCCCAAAGGTAAGAAAACCGAAAGCGCGGTTTTGCTTATAAAACACAATAGAAACTCTATACCTACCCATGACATCATGGAAGGTCCGATCAAAGATGTTATCCAATCAGAAACCTTGGATAACGGGTTCATGGCGGTCTTAATCTTGGAAGTTACTGAGAAGAACTCGCTAATTTCGATGGAGTATTTCCCGGAACCGAACATCCTGTACAGTACGTTCAGTTGTAAGAGTTGTTTTGTCAGTTTTGCGAACGTATTCCTCATCGTGAAAGAGTATATCTGCGCGGTCTGCATCAGTGTGCAACCGCCGTCTGCGGCACCGCAAGCGGTGCCGCATGACGGCGGTGCACACGTCGGATTGTTCGTTCTCCCTATCTCGATAAGCATCGGGATCAATCCTATCAGAATGAAAAGTATCAGTAGAGAAACTAACAACTGTGTTGACTCGCTTTTACTCCACGCCACCAGAGACGGTACGTTCAACGCAGTACCTATCATATAAACCGCTATCACTATCATCCCTACCAGAAATATGCCGGTAACGCTCTTGACTATCCAATCGTGTCCTGCGTACATCGGGCCGCGTTCTTCAATCTCGCACATCTTCCAATGCATGTAAAAATCTGGGGGCAGGTCAAAGGCAGAAACCAAAGATGGTAAGAGCATAAGCACTAACAGCCCTACCTGAAACAGCCACTTTATCGGCAGACCGTTGCAATCATCGGTCGGTATTACACGCATACCATACACCTTATCTAATCTCACAGGAAGTAAGATAATCCCGCAATCTGGACATCGCCTCCGAACAAAGGACTCAATGCTTTGATGGTCGCAAGGACTGCAAACAACGCAATAAGCAACACAACCAACGTCAGCATAGTAATCCTGGCAACCATGTGCACCAGACCGTTCTCGCCGAGTAGATAACCACCTTTATTCGTCACACTGCCCTTTACATAGTTCCAACCCACTTCAAAGAACCTTCTAAACCCTCTGAAGAAAAACGTTGTATAATCTTTAATCTGTGTGAAGATATTACCTTCATCGATATTCGATGAATCTAAAGAACCCGAGGATGACGAGGAAAGCGGTTCGTACAGTTCTTTCCATCGGTCCATGTAAGGCACCACCTTTGATGAACCCGTGCTTTCCTCGATGGCTATAAAATTGTTCGTTTCATA
This sequence comes from Candidatus Micrarchaeota archaeon, assembly GCA_021163225.1. NCBI lineage: Archaea > Nanobdellati > Microcaldota > Microcaldota archaeon. The sequence goes on from JAGGXE010000048.1 coordinate 16,804, forward strand.
GATGGCACGGTGTCCGAGTATCAACACGAACGGACCTGCATAGTACAGGGCAAGTGCAGAAGCGATCAACAAACCACCAAGTTTTCTGGTAAAGTAGAACGACCTCAACACCAAACCGCTGGTAAGCAATGCTGTGAACAATACCTGGGAAAGGAGATTAAGCGAGAACTTCAACATCTTGTATATTAACAATTCCTTGGAGAGAATGTTGTACATGTTGGTTATGATATTCTCCTCAAATTCCAACGCATCGAGTAAAGTGGCCGTAATACGTGTGTTACGGACTCTAAACTTCAATTCCGTAGATTGGATTATACCTACAAATTCCCTGAGTTCCATTATGTAATACATCGTATTGGTTACCAACCATTCAGACCTATCCAAATAAGCCATTGCCACACAGATATGGGATGGGTAATGATAGTTACCGGCATGGTATAAACAGGTAACGTTCGAACCTGTAGTGTTGAGCGCTACTCCGATGTCTCTGTAAGAAATCGTGCTGGAGACGTACGACGAAAACGGCGAGTTCGGTGTGCTGTAAACGTCAAGTGCAGGGACCAGTGAATCGAACAGGGAACCGGTTATGTTTATCAGGCCTAAGATGACGATGAGCAGGATTACGCTGTAAACTGCTTGGGCAACTTCGTTCTTGGACCGCGCCATCACGTTTTCGTCACGAACACTTCTCCCGAGTAGATACACGGCAATGCTACCGAATACGGATAACATCGCGGTTACGATTACCAATCCTATACCGCTTATCATGATGGAGTCCATCTTCAAAACCCAATCCGCCTTTTTTCGTTTTTCGTGTTCAAAGTTTTAATCAAAATTCATAATAATAATCTTTTGCATCGTCCGGATGAAGGTCATCGTAATAACAATGCTCAAGGTCGGTAGCATTAAACCCGCAAAAAACAACATCGATAACCAATTCATGACCTTTACGAAAGAAACGTACATCGCATTTTTAACCACAAACGCGAAATAATCCCAGATCTTCTTTTCCGGATTACTTGTGAACGGGTTTTCGAACGCTGCATCCACACCAGACTGAATGAGTCGGAGGTTTGTCTCGCGTATGGAAGAGTACGCGTAATTATGCAACAGATAAGTGGTGGGGAACACAACATAGAACCCTATGGCAACCGCTATCATCAAACTTCCTGCGTTGCGGGTATTGGGAAAAATGCGAAGGAACAGTCCTACGGGTAACACGAGAGAAAACATAGTATGCTGGAAGATTATGAGACCTACACTCTGCGCAATGATACTTGAAAAAAGCGGGAATATCAAGACCATGAGGAGATAATCGGTTGCGCTGTTCATAGTGGAAAGGTCGGCGAAAGGTCTGGTGGCGCTTACATCGAGGAACATGTTAACCACTGGGATGTGCCCCAATATTTCAGTGAACGGGTCCAAAGGCACAACTACCGCTGAAAGTGTTGCCAAAGCATACTTGAAAAGAAAGAAGGCATAAAACCCTTTGAAAGCATCGCTCTCGACCGTTTTTATGTATTCCAACGCAGCCTCGAACGGATCCTGTCCGGTGTAATCGTGCACGAGTTGGTAGACCACCTGTGTCCCACCGACTATGATGAAGATGAGGAGGATCGACCAAACAACCTGCATCCCTTCATCCTTAGCAAAGGTCAACCATTTCGGGTTCACGACCCTTGAAAGCAGATAGGCAATGATGGACAGTATCCCCATGAGAAAGACCGGTGGAAGCGACATCGTTATTGCAAGGGTTAACGGGTTGGACATATTCACACCTCAAACCAATTTCCTAAGTCTTCCTAAACCTAACAGGGATTTCTCGCCTCCCAAAGCATCGGACAACGAAACGAAGAACGTTTCCACCAATACCCAATCGATAAGTATGCAGAGTAGTGCGAACATCAATCTGTTGGCAGAATATGCGATCACATCAACAGTATAATCAAAACTGCTTTCCATAACTTCTGATGTGCGTGCGTAATCACCGTTTATCATGTCTACAACGACCTTTGTCAAGGGCACGGCAACTATCCTTAAAGCCTGGTAGACACCGTAGGTACCGCTTATCACATCCATTACCAAATCTATCGTACCTGTTACAATCTTTAACGGTATCTTCAATACTGTAAAGAACAGTTTGGTCACTATGCTCAGTGCACCTCCCAACACTCCACCCAGATTTGATTCTAGGTGATTTTCGATATCGTTTTGAAGGCCGTTCAACTGGTCGTACACTTCCTCAAACAACGGAGTGGGTGAGATGAGGTCGCTGCACAGGTCTATCACCTGATCTTTGAATGTGAGATAAAAGTTGCTGCCCGACTCAGCATAGTAGGGTGGCCGTTCACTCAGATATGTTACATCAGCCCAGTTAAAATTCTGATACAACCATTGGTCGAAAAGTATGGTGACCGGCAGAACGAAATATCCCGCTATGGCGAGCGCTATCAGCGATGACCCGAGTTTTCTGGAGAACGGGAACGCGCGGAATATTATGCCCATGGGAAAGATTACCGTGAACGCAACATCTTTAAAGAGCTCTAATATAGCCAACATAGAAAGGAAGGCCAAGGAAGTGACCATTCCGTAATCTATCGCGGTTGACAGTGTAGATGCAGGTAACGCTAACGTTTTGAAAGGTTTAACACCGCCTCCGAACACCGCACCGACGCTTATCTTCATGTCAGAATATGCGCCCAACACTGCTTGATGCGTCATCAGGTCCCGGTTCGTGACAAGGGTGTCGATGTACTGCTGTCTTAAGAACGTCTCAGCAGCGTTAAAATAAAGAGGGTCGCCAGGAGTTGATGGTAACCCGGTCAATGCGTTTATCAACTGAGAAACTATGCGAACGAGTATGAACATACTAAAGGCTATGATGAGAACGGTCTTCACAAACTCCTTAAACTCGGTTCGTGCCCAACTCTGCATAGAAGGGTATTTCATTCCATAGGATATGATGTACGCTAAGGTGGCGGCGGCACCGCTGATCAATGCTCCGATTATTGAAACAACATAAGCAAACACAGGTATCATTCGCCTAAATATTCAATCTAAAGGTTTATAAAAATGAAGTTTTCTAATATCATCATGGAAAAGAAGAAAAGGAAACCGATGAAGACGAAGTTTAGACAGGTAGCGTCTATTTCCTTGATGCTTCTGAATATGAGCACACAGGCTTTCTCTTCACCGTTGACAGAGCCTATGCCGCAGGAACCGCAATCTCTCCAAAGGGAGGTACCGGAAAGCACCGTAGAAGAGTCGACTCTGATCACCAGCAAAACCAAAGTCACAGAATCGTACAAATCAGGTGCCTTGTCTGACAAATCTAAAGAGATCATGTTCAAACTCAAGTTGTTCTATGAATCTATGCCGTTCGCGGCAGGTTCTATGATTGTCGATTACTACAAAGATGCACCCGAAAAAGATAGAGGGTTTTTCGATATGAAACTTCTGGAGATGGTTGACCGCTTAGAAAAAGATAGCATGTACGACCTGGCAGGTGCGCTCTGCATAAACCATGTTAACACTAACGGTAAACTGATGAGCACTACCACCGTCCTCATGTATCTTAAACTCGCAAAAAAAGAATTCAAAAAAGCATCCGCCTATTTCGATAAGATAGGGAATCAGAGAACTGCCCGGTTTTACGACAATTCTGCTAAGGAGGTTGATAAGATCATAAAGAAGTTGGGAGGGGAATGATATGGTAAACGAAAGGTTGATGAAAAAAATCGAAAAAGAAGAAGAATTGCCGATGATGACCGATTACGCTAAAACCCTTTACGACCAAGCCCCTCTGGCAACAAAGTATAAGGAAATAGAAGATCTGTTCAACAAGATCGTCGATGCGGCTAATAAAGGAGAAATGGAACAATCGTATGCGTACGGTGCATTGATGGTCCTGGGAACCAATTGTGAAGATTTATACCTGAACAAAGGTTCTGTAAAAGCGTTAAAACTGGCTGCAAAGATATACGACAAGGCGGCAGGATATGCAAGATACGCCAAATACCGTGCCCATGCAAGAAAAGCGTCCGTCCTTATGGCATTGGCCAACAACGAAAAGGTGGATATTCTGGAAAGGGCGCAGTACGCTGAAGAATCCGCCAAAGCGGTAAGCACCGCTATCGAGGAGAATGACGGTAATCCGATATCGGTACCGTTCGGGCATAAAACGGTCCTCCTGACCGACGCAGATGTAGGTTCGAGGTACGCGTATGCGGCAGAACTCTATCTGCAGAGCGGGATGAAAACGTATGAAAAGGACGTAAACGCTGCGTACGACCTTTACGTGAATGCGTTACAGGATGCGGTAAGAAGCGGGCATCTGGAACTTGCCGAAACGGTTTTCAAAAGGATGCCTTATGCATACAGTTTCAAAACGTTGGCAGCGATAATACAGGACGAGACCATACCTATCGAGATCAGGAAGAGCGAAGCATTGATAGATATGTTCAGGGAGAGTGCTATCGGCATTCTTGAGCCGTCCATCTATGCGGGATTCGACCAGGAAAAGGTTGCAAAGGATTTTCTCAGTACGCTGAGTGTTACGTACAACTCTGTCAGAGATAGAACGCTTAAGAAGGAGTTGAAATCTATCGAAAAAGAGGGTGTACAAAAATATTCATACGTAAAACAATATATGAAAGAGTAAAGGTTGTTTAGAAAGAGGCGGATGATGAAAGAGGTGATCGCTGACCTCGTGATGAATGACGAGCGGACTGACGCCTTTTATTTTGTTTTTCTTACCAGGGTTTCTGACTTTTTTCTGAATACGTAAACGAGCAGTATTAGAACGAAGATGAGTATGGATAGAACTACGCTTTTCTCGAGACCGAGAAGGTTACGTAAGGCGAATAAGATGGAGAAGAAGAAGGTCAAAAGATAGGGTATAAAACCGACACTCATGAACCAATGGTATCTCAGAGCAAACTTGCGCGGGTTGTGATAAGGAAATTCGATATGATGGTATATGACCGGTAAGGAAAAGATCCCGACGGTCAGAACGCTGCATATGAGAGAGGCTATCAACAGAGACCTGTCCAAAGGGTCAGAGACCTCGTGATTGGCTGAAACGGAAAGCAAAAAACCGAACAGTATACCTGCGATAGCAATTATTGTACGCGATTCCGATATTACGGATGAAATAACCTCTAAGGAACGCTGGTTTTCCGAGATCAATCTGTGTTCTTCATCAGAGGATCGTCCCATGAGATGAACTAAATCAAAAACGTTTTTATAATTTGCGTATTCGGTTCAAACGAAAAACGTCTGAACAAAACAGATATAAAATTTTGGTGAGTTAAAAAATCATGTCGATATTGATCCATATACTCCTCTCCTCAGCGATGATAAGCGCGATCTCCCTCGTAGGTGCATTGACCCTTGCGGTAAAGGGGATACGACGCTCCGTAATAAAACCGCTCATCGCATTCGCAGCAGGTACACTGATGGGCGGTGCGTTTATTCATCTGCTGCCAGAGGGTCTCGAAAACATAAGCCCCAGACTTTTTGGAATTGTGTTTCTGATCGGATTTTCGTTGTTCTTTCTGACTGAGAGGATCCTGCGATGGCATCACTGTAGAGAAACCGACGAATGCGTTAAGACCGTCGGTAAGATGAATCTGTTGGGTGACGCGTTGCATAATGTTACCGATGGAATCATATTGGCAGCAACGTTCATGACAGATACCACTCTTGGTGTGGTGACCGCTTTAGCGATAGCGTTTCACGAGATACCGCAGGAGATAGGAGATTTCGGTGTTCTCCTTTACTCAGGGTACAGACCTAAAAAGGCACTGTTACTCAATTATCTGGTTTCTTTAACAATCTTCATGGGCGCAATACCAACGTTCTATCTTGGTAACATTGTAACTGGGTTGGTGCCCGTTCTGATACCGATAAGTGCTAGCAGTTTTGTGTACATCGCTGCTTCGGACATTCTACCTGAACTGAACAAAGAACACGGTAAAGAATCAGCTCTGTTATTCGTCTGCTTTTTGATAGGTATCGGTTTGATGTATGCTATAACGTTGCTCTGAGGGATAAGAACATGCATATCATAGTAGGCATAGACCCTGGCACCACGGTAGGTATCGCTGCAGTAGACCTTACGGGGAACGTTGTAAAAGTAATAAGTAAAAAGAATGCTGAAAGAAGGGACGTTGTACGTATGATAGAGAGGATGGGAACACCTGTTTTGGTCGCATGCGATAAACGTGTTGCTCCGGAATACGTGGTCAAAATCGCCGCATCTTTTAATGCGCGGTTGTACGTACCCGGTCATGACCTGACCGTTTCGGAAAAAGAAAAGCTTACGAAAGAGTACGATGTAAAGGATGACCATCAAAGGGATGCTTTAGCCGCTGCGCTTAAAGCCTACCATGTTTACGAAAACAAGTTCAGACAGATAGACAGCCTTACGTATTCTAAGGATACCAAAGAACGTATGAAAGTGCTTGTCGTTTCAGGTACTCGGATGTCCGATGCGTTGATCACCGCACCGGAACACGTGAAAGCCGAAGAGGTAAAAATCAAAAGAAAAACCGTAAAAAGGGAGAAGACCCTGACAGAATACATCGAACGGATACAGAGACTCATAGACGAATCGAACGAACTCCGTAAAGCCCTCGAAAGGGAAAGGATGAAAAGCAAAAGGCTCGAAGAACAGGTGATAAAGATCAAGCAGGAACGTATGAGAGAGGTGTACCGGGACAGAGAAATAAAACGGCTTAAGGCGGAAATAAGGAGGTTGCGAAAATTGATCGGTGAACTCGTTAAGAAGAAGCGAAACACGCATAACCGAAAGACAGGTTCGACGAAAGAAAAGGGTAAAGGGGATGGGGAGGATTTAAAAAGATTACTAGATAAGATTATAGACAACTATCGTAGAAAACGACAAACAAAGTTATCTTAAAACTGTGAAAAAGGAGGTGTAACTATGGCAGATAATGAAGACAACGTGGTTTACGTAGGGAAGAAGAACATCATGGGATACGTACTGGCAGTAGTGACCCAGTTTAACAACAACGCATCTACAGTAGTGATAAAGGCAAGGGGAAAAATGATATCCAAAGCAGTAGACGTGGCAGAGATTGTCAGGAACAGGTTCATGCCGGATGTGAAAGTGGACAAAGTGGAAATCAAAACCGAAGAACTTACATCAGAAGACGGGTCCACATCCAAAGTGTCCGCAATCGAGATACATCTGGCAAAATAAAATCCTTTAAAATTTTTCCTCATCCTTCTTTTTTCGTTCGAATCTGTGGGGAGAAATTATTTTATAGAACTTCAGATTAATAAACTCAATATGAAATTCCCGATATGCTTAAAATGTGCTAAATCCGATACCTTGTGCGATTCATGCGAATCAAAACTCCGTAACGGTGAAATAACCGAGTTAGACGTAAGGATATCAAGGTTGCTGTTGGAGATTCATAAAGTCCACAACATCACAACCGCATCGTTCGAACACGCTTACGACTTTGGAGACACTGTTGTGATCTTCACTAAAGGCGATGTCGGTGTGCTGATCGGACGTAAAGGCGCGGTTGTGTCGAGGTTGTCCAAAGAACTTAAAAAGAAGGTCAGGATAGCGCAACTGCGTTCGGATTCTCATAAAACCATCGAGGACCTGGTTGCACCTGCCAGACTTTTAGGGATCAACATTGTTTACACTAAAGACGGCGAATACCACAAGATAAGAATAGATAGGAGGACGGCGCATAAACTTCCAGTGTCCATACCAACATTAGAACGTGCTGCAGCATTACTTTTAAAAACGAAAAATATTAAAATAACCTTTGAATAATCTGAGATGGTTTTTCCTCAAAATGAGAGCCCCAGTAGCTCAGCTGGTAGAGCGCTTCCTTGGTAAGGAAGAGGTCGCGAGTTCGAATCTCGCCTGGGGCTTTTTTGTTTCGATACTGTTAATCCGTATTACCGTAGTACATGCTCCGAATGCATGTGACCCTTTCAATCCCTGCGGATGTAACCCTCCTGTTAAGACGGTTGATGTTCATCTACCGATTCAGGGGCAAGCAGTCATCCGATACGAGGAGAAGGAATTCGGAATAATAGCAAGGAGTTGTTCAAAACTTTTCGACAGGGATAGGGTGGAGCCGTAATATACGAAATAATACTGAAATGGTGGAAAAATTTTGTGGAAACTCTCAAGCATCTGTTTTGAGGTTTCTTATCCGAGCAAAAGTTTTAATTGGTTTCTGCATAACTCTTTACTGATGAAAGGTCAGGTTGCTACTGAATACCTAATCCTGTTGAGCATAGTGCTGATAGTTTCGTTAGTTGCATTGGGAACGATCGGAGACGTACCGAAACTAACCCGCGGGTTCGGAACAGCGGCGTTCTCCGAATTCTGGAACAATGCAGAGATCGCTATTCAGGCTCACACATTCTATGCCAACGGAACGGTTGTCATGATCGTCAAAAATAACAAAGCTTATCCTATACACATCAATTCCATCGAGATAGACGGACAGGCATGCCCAACAGACGTTACGCTTTATCCGGGAAGGTCGGAAACAGTGTTCTTACATTGTAGCGGGTCGGGTTCGCCGGGCGGACGTTATTCCAAAAAGGTCTCTTTCAGATACGAAGACGTCGAAAACATAGATAGAGGCGAGTTTGTCTATGCCCCAGAAATAAAGTTAACGGGTATCTATGAAGAATAAAGAATGTATTCAGACGCGTGTGATACTAACCGTTGTCCTGTTCACAGATTGGATCAAAAAGGTGTTTATCCCTGGTTTGACATTGCCGAGACCTTCACCTTCCAACTGGTAATCGGTTACACGGAATACATCGTTCAACCCTGCATCTGTCCTAACACTCATTATAATCTCACGATCGGTGACGTTGAAGCCTTCAAATGTTGGCGGGACATAAACGTCAACATAGACGGCAGAACCGGAACCGGTTGCACCTACTATATTGACTTCGTTTGCGAGACGCGAGACCGCCAGGTTCGCTTCGGAGAGTGCATAATCGGTTCTTCCCACATTCGATTGATAGGCCACCAAAGTCAACCCCGGAATAAGGAATGCTATAATAAGACCTATGATGACGGAAAATTCAACACTCACCTGACCTTTCCGCATGGTTACGTGAAAGTACTTCATGAGGATATTAACCACCGTAATATTTTAAATACAATCGCAAAATCCTCCCATCTTAACACGCGATCAAATAAACATCGGAGGGTAGCTTATCAGATGAAACAGCGGTTTATATGGAAAACATAGAACGAATTTTAAAATGAGATGCACAAATAAAACCATGAAGATCCTCATCCAATTCCCTGAAGGGCTCAAACCAAAAGCCATGCAACTCGCTAACAAATACAAGACTGAGGGAGAGGTGTACCTGTCAGGACCCAGATGTTTCGGAGGTTGCGATATAGCCTTTAATGAAGCAAGGATGATAGGCGCGGATAAGATTATCCATTTTGGACATGCACGGTTCCCGATACCCGAGGAGATCAGGGAGAGATACAAAGACATAGAGGTCGAATACGTAGAATACTCCATCGAAATAGATGAAAAATTCCTGGACAGGGTGGTCGAATATCTCAAAAACCATAGGATAAAAGAAGTAGTAGTGGTAACAACAGTTCAA
>JAGGXE010000049.1 GCA_021163225.1 Candidatus Micrarchaeota archaeon
TGTCTTCGGGTTCGTATTGGGCAAGGATCTTGGCAGCGTACCTGATCCGTTCATCGGTCTTCTTTATATCAAGAACGTACAATCCGTCGTTACGTTTCATGTAGATGAACCGTCGCATCTGACCTGTCTTAACACGTGTGCCTATGTGGACACCCGCTTCAAGATATCTCTCACGCGGTACCAGGTATCCGGCCCTACCACGTTCTGTTTTCTCCCTACGCTCGGTCTTCCTATCGGTTCTCTCATGTCTTTTGCTCTCCTTCCTTGTCTCCTTATTCTCTTCAGAAGGTTTGACCTTATCCTCTAACTTCTCTTTATCGGTCATAACAAAAACACCTCCTCCCTGTTTTCTGTGCATGGCTACCCCATCCTCCCGGAGATCATCGGATGGTTTGCCCGAGTTGTTTTTTATTTTACTCAATAAAAACCTTTCGCCCCTTTGCCTCTGTAAAAGTCAGGCTCGGTGACCGGTTCCCGCCCCCATCAGAGAATATGACATGGAAAAGAAGGTCTTCCTTCGTACCTTTTAATGCCCCTGTTGGAACAGGTCTGAGGGAACCGTTATTTTGAACCTTGCCTCAACACTTTCGGGTATAACCTGCTCATCGATATGCCATTCCGATACGGTCACTCGGTACAGTAGTTCGAGATATCCGTAGTACAATGCATAGATTATCGAATCCTCATCTTCTTTGTCGGACGATTTGACGTATTCGTAGGCGTCGCGTATCATAATCTTTTGGACGTATAAACCGACCAACGGATCCATGAGTTCAACGTTCTCGGTCAGATAGTCGAGCCCGAGTTCAAAGGCGTACTTGTATCTCTTATGGTTGTGTAACTCTGTCAACGTCTCCAATATGAAATGGTCGAAATATCTGCGTTCAAGAGGGTCTATTTTACTGTAATAATCAACGAATATCCCTGCGATTATGTATCTGTCATCTAAACTGTCTTTGTCAAACTTATGAGCAAGTTGTAATGCTTCGCGTGCGGCGTCCGAAAGGTATCTCTCTTCAACATCGGCGAACCGTCCGTCAGAAATAAGTAGCCAGTTCCGTACCTCTTTGATGATGTCGGTCATCTCATCTTCAGAAACGATGGGTTGCTGTTTCGAATCGTTCTCAACACTTATCTCGACCGGCTGAGCATTTTGAACATATTCACCAAAACCGGATGTCAGAACACTTACTACCGTCAGTCCGGTAGCGAAAAACCTTTTGATCTTACGACCGGTAGACCGCCCGTGTCCTGATTTGCCGGAGGCGTTAGATGACGTTTCTTCACTGCTGTTGACACATTTTTTGTGTGAGAACATGTTAATATTAAGGTTTTCAGTTTTTAAATATGTTTGGCTTTGTAGTTAAGTTTTGAAGACATTTATACCAATCGGATTTTTTGGTCGGTAAGGTTTAAAAAGATATGAAGTCTATTTATCAGTTTGATGTTTTAAGGGCCCGTGGCGCAGCGGTAGCGCGCCTCCTTGGCATGGAGGAGGCCGGGGGTTCAAATCCCCCCGGGTCCATACGGTCTTCGGTTCCGGTGTATCCGGATAAACGTTCGGTCTGCTGTTCGATAGCCCCGTCGTCTAGCGGCCAAGGATGCCAGGCTTTGGACCTGGAGACCCCGGTTCGAACCGTTACTTTGACAAATGAAAGACGCGAAAATCCGGGCGGGGCTATTCTTTTTTTCGTTACTAAAGAAGACCCTGTAGTCGTCACTTATGTTGGTAGATTCTATGAAATCTGATAGGAATATGATCGACCGCAATCCATCAGATAATAATCTTCTGGACACTCTAAGTAATGCTTTTGGGGTTTTGAAAAGCCCCAAGCTGTGGTTGTTCATGAGCATTTGGAGTTCAATTCTTATGATCATCTACACATTTTTATGGGTCGACAACATCATAGAATCGGGTGTCTTTCTTGTAGGTATATTCTTTTTGTTAGATTGTTTCTCTATAAGTTTTTCTTTATATCAGAGGAAAATTCCCTTCCGGAGATTTAAACAACTTATTAGAGAAGTTAAAAACAGATGTTTGAAACATCGATCTGTTGCAACTTCTACCGAAGACAAAGAGAAACGATCAGAAGCGATGGAAAACGATAACGAATCAGTACTGACGTGCAATGTACACTATATATCTGGCAGGTTTACCGCACCAGATACATTTATCTTCCGGGTCGGGTTTTTCATCCCTGTCAAAACGTACTCCTCTGATATTACCGTGGGTTTCTGCTTTGATCCAATCCGCGCACTCCTTACCGTCCTCGTCGATCGAACACAAAGGAACCCGTGCGAACCCACCCTTTTCTAACACTGTTTTGAGTTCGTCCATGGTTTTTGCATCGGTTATTACGTTTTCAAACTGTTCATCAGCCCATTTACGAAGGTCTTCGGTAACCTGTTCGCCTTTTTCTTTTATCGTTTCGATAAGGTTATCGAGCGGAACGGTCTCCCTACCCTTCCGTGTGCGTATGACCACCGTAACCGTTTGACTATCCATTTCCTTCTGTCCGACCTCCAATCTTATTGGCACACCTTTCATCTCCCATTCATTGAATTTGTAACCGGGTGTGTTCTCGGAAAGGTCGACTTTTATCCTCCATTCTTCGCAGTATCGTTTGCTTCCTACGGTCAGCATGCTTTCTACCTGACGACAGTATTCTACAATCTTTTCTTTGTTCTCATCGGTAAATATCGGGATGATAACGATCTGGATAGGTGCCAGTTCAAAAGGTAACCTTAACCCTTTGTCATCGCCGAGGATACTGATCATCGCACCGTAGATCCGTGTGATAGCCGGTCCGTAACAGGTTTGCCACACGTACTTCTTTTCACCGTCCGTATCGGTGAACTGTATGTTGAACGGTCTGGAGAAATTCTGACCCAGCAGATGCGTTGAAGGTAACTGTATCACCTTACCGTCGGGCATCATCGTATCGGCAGCAAACGTGTCCACGGCACCGGCAAACTTGTCCCATTTCGGCCGTTTGAAGAAAATGAAGGGTATGCAGAACCTCTTATGCACAACGTTCTCCGTCATCTCCATATCCCGCTTGACCTGGTTTATCGCCTCTTCTTCTGTGGCGAAACAGTCGTGAGATTCCAACCAGAAGAATTCCCTACTCCTCAAAAACGGTCGCGTGGCTTTTGTTTCGTACCGGTACACCGAAGCCCTTTGGTACATCTTGAAAGGCAGATCCTTTCTACCCTGGATCCATAACGAGTACATCCTGTACATAGCGGTCTCGCTTGTCGGACGAAGTGCCAGTTTCTCTTCGAACTTTTCCCCGGCACCGTGTTCGGTTACCCAGAACACCTCAGGAGTGAATCCTTCCACATGTTCCGCTTCGAGTTTGAAATTCGATTCCGGGATGAGTAAAGGGAACCAGGCAGGTTTGTGACCGGTCCTCAGTAACTCCTTTTCGTAGATATCGTACATCTTTTCCATCGTTATAACAGACCACGGCATGTAAACAACAAACCCTTTTACATTGTACCTCAGGTCCGCCAATCCTGCTTCTTTGACGATCTCAGTGAACCATTCCGAGAAGTTCTTTTCTTTGGAGACCTTCATCGAACCACCACCATACCGAAAGATTCTGTTTCAAACCCGACAGACCGTCTTTCATGACCGGTTCACGGCAAAGGTTCAAGATGTCTTATTAACTAACATACTTTTAAATAGTTTCCCGTACAACTTTTTTACATATCGTATATTGCATGTTTTGTATGTTTTGCGTGTTGTGTGTTATGTTCGGTTACGGGTGGGAGGTGTCGGATGTGAGAATAGATTTCGGGTCCAACATCGAAAAAACGTTGTACGACGTGTTCAGCAAGATATGCGAGAAGTTGGGGCACAACCCCTCTGAATATACACGTCCGGGAGGGTTCGATTCAACGGTGGTAGAATGGACATGGATAGACGGAGGGTCGTATCTCCTGTCCAGACGTGTGGAACTCGCCTTCGGCAAACCGTTCGTCAAGATAGACATATTCGTGGGAAGTGTACACATCACGCAGGACGACCTGAGGAAGGAATTGTTCGGACCTGATCCGTCGCGACTCTGGTACATCTATCATGATAAAGAGTTGCGTCAGCGTCTTACCGAGTACCATTCTAAAAGACCTTCTAAAAAGAGGGTGGACCGGATCGTATCAGAAATTGCAAATGCTGTGAAAAGAATGAAAAAGAACGGAGAACGGTCCGGAAGGAACAACCTTGTTCATGCACGATGATTGACGGTTGAGGCGTGTCGCGGGGGAAGTGCGATATGGTGACTGAAGAGGATGTGATAGCAAAACTTCGCGAGGTTTACGACCCTGAAGTTATGGTTAACGTGTATGATTTAGGTCTTATCTATAAAATCAGCATAAACCATCTACCCGACGGTGATGAAGTTTTGATAAAGATGACGCTTACCACTCCGACGTGTCCGTTGGGACCGCTGTTGGTGAGGATGGTTGAAAAGAAACTCAACGAACTTGATGTCAAAAAGGTTCGTGTCTACCTAACGTTTGACCCTCCGTGGGATAAATCGATGATAAAGTGGGAGAACCTGCGTAAGAAAGACGAAGGATCGGAAAATTAAAAGTTGGAATGAAGTAAAAAGTAAAAAAGTGAAGCGAGGGAATAAAAAGGAAGTGAGAAGGGATAACGGAAGAAGGAAATAACCGGTGTGAAATGTTTTTAGGGAGGTTGTTAGATGCGTGTGCTTCTTCACACGTGTTGCGGGCCGTGTGCATCATCGATCGTTGAACGTATGCTTGAACGCGGTCATACGGTCACGATGTTTTTCTATAATCCTAACATATTTCCGAGAGACGAATACATGAAACGCGAACGCTCCGCAAGAAAGGTTGCAGAGTATTTCGGTGTTGAATTTATCGACCCGATCGATCCGTCTGCCGACGGTTGGGAAAAGGCCCATCGGAACTGGTTAGCCAAGGTGAACGGTCTGGAATCGCAACCCGAGGGCGGGTTACGGTGCGCGGTATGTTTCGGTGAACGGTTGGCCGTAGCGGCCGCTTACGCGGCCGCACACGGCCACGACGCGTACACGACATCGTTGGTGATGGGTCCGATGAAGGACATAGGTCTCATCAATCGAATCGGTAATGTTTGGGGGAAACGGTACGGTGTTACGTTCATCTCAGAAAACTTCAGAAAAAGAGGCGGTTATCCGAGGAGTATCGAACTGAGCAAAACACTTTCATTGTACAGACAGAACTATTGCGGATGTGAATTTTCTATGAACGAAAATTCACAAAACATTTAAATACTGAAATGCATATCATTTTAGATACAAGGGGCCCAACGCGAGACCTAAGAAAACGTGAAAGAATGAAGGAAAGGGAACCGGTTGATAGAAGGAACGAAAACTGACGGAAGGAACGAAAAA
>JAGGXE010000050.1 GCA_021163225.1 Candidatus Micrarchaeota archaeon
GTCGCCTCAGAGTCTATTTCTGAGGAGGGGATTTAAAATTTTCCCCTCCTCAACTCTGAGGGTTAAATTTATAAAGAATTATTCACAAAAGCAGAAATCAGGTGAGCTTATGAAAAATGTACGTTTGGTTTTGGTCGTTTTGTTGATGACGGTATTGATTAACGGCGTGAACTCTAGAGTGGTCTCTTCGGGTGAGGGAAGTTACATATTGAGTGTCGACCCTTCAGAGGTTACTTCAGGATGTATAGAATACCTCGGTGATACCGAGGTGCATCCGAAGGTGGAATGCAGCGCTGGTAAGTATTGGTACACATGTAACATTTCTTACACGTTTGATTTTACGATTCCGAACGTTGATGCGCAAACCTCGGAAAAAGCGTACCTAATTTATGAAACTGGATACAAACTTGGAAAATATAATAATTGTTTTTATAACTCTCGCTCATATAACGTACATTTAAATGGTTATTACTTCTCTTGTGCGAGAGATACTTGCAAGTTTTCGTTGATCCCTACAGACACTTATTTGGATATGGATGGGACCAATCATTTTCAAACATACTTATGGGCGTCTCCTGAGGAGTTTAGTAATATAGAAAGTGATAAGAGTGAAGTAACGAAAGGAGAAGAGGAAAGGCGTACAAGAGATTTACTGACGTTGGCGAGTTTTAAATTGTGTATGTTTTATCCTGATCTTGAAATAGTTTTGGATTCGGACCTGCCGTCCACCGTCACTAACAAGGATGTGATTTATGTAGAAGGTAGAGTGATAAATAAAGATCAGATAGATGCAAAAAGGGTGAGAATTACTCTGGAATCATCAGATTTTAAAGTCACTCCTCGGGACTTTGAAGTTGATATATCCGGTAATTATGACTCTGACGACTCGGTTAAGAAGTTTAAATTTAAACTAACTCCGCCTTCTCATCGTACAGATGAGTATGAATTGTACGGCATAAACTACGGTACTGTGAAAGTTTCGTTTAAGGATGATACTGGAGAAACAAGAACAACGGAGTTGGATTTAGGTAAGGCTAATTTTGAAATCGAAAATGAAGAGGATGCCGAGCATGTTACACTACCCTACAATGAGGAAACTCCTTATGAAGATAATTATGAGAGTACAGAAACAGAAGAGTATACTGAATCGTCTTCAACACAGGACTTTTGGTCAATAGCGGGTCCTGTGGTGGCAGTTGTCGTGATTGCGGGTATTGCTTTTGGAATATTCTATATCATGAAAAAGAAAAGAAGTGGAGATGACTGGGATACGTTTGACAAAAAAGAAAAGAAAGAAAGGAGGAAGAAAGAAGAATTTGATGAATGGTGAAAATGAAAGGTGAAATTACGTTCTGACGATATCCCTTATCCAATATTCGACAGTTACGAAATGTCCTGCATATGGATGATTGAAATCTATGGTCAACCGGTTATTCTTTTCATCAACATGTATCACCGCTCTACGGAGGGCGCTGAGAATCTCTTTGGTAGAGTTGAGTGACGAACCGGGTAACGGCAACAGCAGAGTTTCTCCGTCTTCAACATCGACCTGTACAACCGCGTACCCTTCGTCTTCATGAACTTCAACGATCTTTTGCGCAACCCCGTTCATTACAAACGTGTCATTGACATGCGGATGTCTGAGTACTGTGGCATAACCGTCTGTGATGTTAACCACCGTGCTGTTCCAACCTTTCTCATGGAACTCCATCCCTTCTGTTATGTTGTCCGTGTTGAGCCTGTGTTCTAACGTTTGAATGCTCACGTTCTCGGTAAGGTTGAGACGGTATCTGTAGGGGGCCGTGTAAACCAGGGATTCGTTACGCTGTCCGTACAGGTTGGGTATGACGACAACTCCGTGTGTCCCGTTCTCTTTACCTATCAGTTCATTTATCAGGATCTGCGGTATCTGTTTTTCAGAAGGACTGATAAACAGTGTGATCGGTCCGTTGTGTGAAGGGGTGATGTTGTTGGCTTTTGCAATGTCCGGAAAGGTTGTGGCTATCAGTGTACCGTTGTCCAATATCATCGTATAATCGAGTTTTACCATGTCACCCTGTTGAACCGTGACCTTCTCTGTGTGCTGGTCCTCCGTGCACCCGAAACCGAAGAACAGTATCAACACCAATCCCAAACTCAGAAGATGAACCCCTGTTTTCATCATGTTGTTTTTCGTACAATGGTTTAAAATTCTATGTTTCTACCATTGCTTTGATCATTCCTCTGTTCTTCACCGATGAGAAGGTTTTAAATCTTACTTTTCTATTTTCAAACATGCGTATGCCTCTGATATACTACCGTGTTACTGGCTTCTTCAGAGACCTGTTAGATAATAAACCGTTTTGGGACGGGCTGATCATATTCCTGGGTAGTCTTTTCCTTCTTATTGATTTCCCTTTCTACCCGGTCGCGCTTTCGATAGTCCTCGCCCTCCTTGCAGGTTTTGTCGGTTCCAGAAAACCCTACCTCGGTTTGGTCGTCGGACTGGCCGCTGCTTACCCAGCGGTCGTTTATCAATCTCCTCTGTTGGGATGGATGGCCATGCCCGTAATAGCGGCGGTTCTCTTCACGATGTTCAAATACTGGAATGTGATCGCATTCATAGAGATCGTTCTGTTCGCACCGTTTGCACCCTACCCGTTCTCTCTGTTCGGCGGGTTCGTCTTCTTTCTTATGACCCTGTTCTCGCTGTACCTCGGTTCCAAAAGGTCCCTTATGTTCACGGTTCCGACGGTGTTCATGATAACCATGATTTCGTCAATATGGTTGGTTCAGAACTCTGTGTTCATGCCCGTTGACCTGTCTCTGTATCAACCTGGCGATATCGCTCTCATGCCCGTCCGCGACCCTCCCTCTACATTCTTCGAATTTGCATCCGCTCTCAAACAAACACCGTCCACCCTGTTCGACCCGTCGTTAATAGGTGTGCTGACACCCGCATTCTTCAAGATATTGTCTAACATGGGTACGCTGTTCATCAACGACAGTTTAGTGCTCCAGATGATACTGTTCGGCGGTGTATTCTACGTTGTGGGTGCTATCCCGGGATTCATAAGAAGGTTCAGGTACAAGCAAACAGTCGCATCGCTCGTTCTGTTCATCATTCCCTTCGGTTACGGATGGATATGTGAACAGTTCGGTTATGCGTACAATAATAGTATTTATTATTATGTGGGTGCGGCGGTGCTGTTGGTGTTCATCATGGAACGGTACAACATAAACGTCTCCAGAGAACGGTTGATCTTCCTCCGCGAACGCGCTAAAAAGTTCGGTAAGTTCAGACTTAGAGACCTTGAAGAGGCCGCGGGTGTGAGTTCGCTCAAAGATGTCGGCGATTACGAAGATGTGAAAGAGGAACTCAAACGTTCTATCATGCTCCCTTTGGAACATCACGGTGTCGCACATGCTTACGGAATAAGACCGCCTAACGGTATATTGTTGTTCGGTCCGCCCGGCACCGGTAAGACGTTGATCATGACTGCGTTGGCTAAAGAACTCGATTACGGGTTTTATTATGTTAAATCGAGCGAGATACTGGGTAGTCGGTTCGGCGAATCGGAGAAGAATATTACCGAACTGTTCGATATTGCTCGGCGTAACGCACCGTGCATACTGTTCTTTGACGAAATAGATGCGATAGCTAAACGAAGGGATATGCTTACATCCGAAGAATCGTTGCGCGTGCTCAGTCAGTTTCTTCAGGAGTTGGACGGGTTCAAAGAAGTGCACAGAGCGGTTGTGATCGGCGCCACTAACGTTCCTCATCTTCTCGACCCGGCACTGCTTAGACCGGGACGGTTCGACGTGATCATATACATGCCCCTGCCGGATAAACGGGCGCGGTTGGAAATATTCAAGGTGCATACACGTAAACTGCCGTTGGCTGACGATGTGGACCTTGAAAAACTCGCTGAAAAAACAGAACGGTTCTCAGGTGCGGATATAGCGCATGTGTGCGCTGAAGCTAAACGTAATGCGGCTTCCCGTGCCCTTGAGAAAGGTAAACTGGTACCTATCACTATGAAGGATTTTTTGGATGTAATCAAACATATGAAACCGAGCGTGTCCCTGTCCCAGTTGGAGATGTACGAACGGTTCAGGTTGGATTATGAGCGGTCCTACCGTAAAGAGATGCCCGAAAAGGGTGAGTTGACGTTTGACGATGTGGCCGACCTGGAGAACGTTAAACAGATTCTTAAAGAAAATATAGAACTCCCTCTACTACATCCCGACCTGATGAAGGAGTATAAACTTAAACCGATCCACGGACTCCTTTTGTACGGTCCGCCGGGTTGCGGTAAGACGATGGTTGTGAAAGCCGCGGCTAACGAACTCGATATACCCATGCTATCAATAAGCGGTGCGGAACTGTTGAGACAGGGTTACGAGTATTCTATTAGAGTTATTAAGGAAACGTTTAACCGGGCGCGTGAAAACGCGCCCGCTATCATATTCATCGATGAAATCGATACGCTAGGTGAACAATCGATATTCGGTAGAAGCGTGATCGGTCAGTTGTTGGTTGAGATGGACGGTATACGGAACATCAGGAACGTGATGGTGATAGCCACCTCTAACAAACCCTGGCTGTTGGATAATGCGTTGCTCAGACCGGGGCGGTTCGATAAATCGATTTACGTGCCGTTGCCAAATGCCGAGACGAGAAAGGAGTTGTTCATACTCAATCTTAAAGATATAAAAGGATTTGATGAAGTCGATCTTGACAGGGCCGTTAGGTTGACGGAGGGATATTCTGGAGCGGATATCGTGGCTGTGTGCGACGAAGTCAAACGGATGTTGGTCAGGATACGGTTGGGTGAGAGAGAGGGTGAACCTGTATTAAACGATAAACTGATCGAGGAAGCGATCAACAGCGTGCCGCCTTCGGTTAATGATGAACTGCTCGAGAAGTTCAAAGAGTTTGCTAAGAAACACAGGAGAAAACATTGATGAATAACGAATTATACTGTATCATCAGTAAATCATGCATCGACGTTGAAATCGAACCTAACTTCGGTTATTGCCGTAATATAATCTGTTATTTATAAAATGGAATTTATTCAAAATGATAAGATTTAAAAATGTTTCCAACTCATCTGGTAAATGACAACGTTGATAGATAAGGATATCAACGTTGTCGTCCTCACGCATGTGAGGATGGACGACACGTGATGTGTTGTCTCTGTGGGCAAAAAAACGCCGCTGTTAATCTTTGTGCGGGTTTCTCCCGCGTGCCCATAAACCCATAAGCGGCGTTAAAACGAGGTGAGATGGATATGAAAGGATTGAATGTGAAGAAAATCGCTGCGTTGGCTGCCGGCGCTGTATTTTTAGGTAGCGCTGTAGCCGGTGCAGCTTTGATGTCCGACCTCGCGCCCAACACGACCCTGGTGAACGATAACGGCGTTCCCCAGGTGACCGTGTTGATCCCCGAGGCCGGTGCAGCATCAGACGGTGTAGCAGGCGCAAGGATTGCGGCAAAGATCGCCTATGAAGCCTACACCACAAAGACATACACAGCAGACTTCTCAGGTACACCGCAGTGCGAGGCTACTGGCGAAGGCGGTGAGACGACCACGACATGCGCTGTCGAAGGTCAGAGCGTTACACTCCAGATCGAAGCACCCGGTGTTGCAGGCATCTACGAGTTCAGCCCGCTGATCTATGACGTGTTTGATAAAGAAATTGGAAACAGGGATGGTTCTAAACCAGCGTCAACAGACACTTATGACGGAGATGATGACGAGGAAGATGCAAGTCCATTCTTCCTGAGCACCGGTGATGAGGACCTTTTATATAAGATAGGAAGTGACTTTTTTGATGACTATCCCATTTCGGTATCTGGTTTGTCAATAACAGAAAAGCAGAGTGTATGGATCGGTGGAAAGACAGACGTAAATTGGGATGATGAGCCGGAAGGAGATATAGATGTGGTGGTATACAGTGCCAAGTTCTGGTGGGGCAATAAAATGGGTATTCCAGTGTGTACCGCTGATGACGGTGACTACTGGGCTGAATGCGAAGTCGGAACGAGTGAAGACCCGAATCTCCAAGTAGATAATAAACAGGTCTACATAAATCTCCTCGGTGAAGATTGGGTTATCAGTGACATGAGTGGTGTTCCAACAAGCGGCGCATGTGCAGCATTGTCAAACGAAGAAGATAGATGTACAGGAGGGTCTATAAAACTTGCTAAAGAGATGGTTCCTGCGCAGGTGTTGTCCGTCGGTGATACGATCGCAATTAGCGACAGTCTAACACTTAAATTGACAGACATTACTTTACCGACTGGCGGTACAGGTGGTGGTATACCGCATGCAGTCGTACGGCTACTTGGTCCTGGAGGAGAGACAGACGTGCTTGACGATTTGGACATTACTAAAGGCACCACTGAGGATTATGTGGCTGCCGATGGTACGACCTACAAGATCCATGTATATGATGCAGTGCCTGGTTTAGGTACCCAAAGGTGGGCAAGGATTACGGTTTACTCACGTGAATGGACATTAGAAGACGGAAAACCGATAGACGATGATACTAACGAAGATTGGATAGTCCATTTGTACTGGAAGAACAAGGATGCATCTGCAACTGAACAACGTGCCGATACGCTTAGAGAAATAGTGTTTGAAAACGATAATGGCTGGGAATTAATGCCAAATGATCACATTGACGTTGTTGGTGACCCTGCAGTGTATAGGTTGACTTATAATGGACTTTCAGACGCTCAAATGACGACATTGACTTTCGAAGATGAGAAGTCACAGAAGATAGATCTATGCGGTTGTACACCTACAACTTCAGGAGGGTGCAAGATCAATTCCGATGGTGAACCGCTTTGGATAAAGATTTCTACAAGTGATGGGGAGTTTGATGGTACCAACGACGGAAGTATCATATACGTGGCACTTTACCGGGGTAATGTGGGTGGCGATGCAGCTGCTGCAGGTGCCAGTCTTGATCCTGGTGACGTTTGGGTCTACGATTCCCACAACGACTGTATCAGCGAAGAACTAAACGGTGCGGGTGCTGTGACATTCACTTACAAACCAGCAGGTGGCGACTATGGTGCATTGACCATCGATACTACAAATGTAAACAGGGATGGTGATGCTGATAAATTCTCAGGGTCTATCGATAGCAACTCTGCCAATGATGATGTTGTAGATTTCGCTATCGAAGAGGACATCGGTAAAGTGATAACCGGAGACGATTCAGGCGGATTTACCTTCTCATACGGTCTAGATGGTACAACCGCTACAAACGCACAGTTCCAGCAGAGCGGTTCAGCCGACAGTGCTGACGATGATCAAAAGGCAGAGTATACTGCTCCCATCCATGGAACTCTCGATCCAGTCCCCCCAGCCACAGACACTTCTATCCTCAAAGATATTGTAGGTAAAGAAGTAGAAGAAGGATTCGTATCTCTAAGAGGTACAGAATTTGATACAGCATCTTCCAGCAGGTATCAATTTAAGTTCCCGAGCACTGTCAAACGCATGCAGTTCTCATTCACACCTGTGGGCAGCGCTACAAATCCGAACGTCAAGAACTGGACAGCGGTGGAAGGTGACAGCAAGACCTTCAACGACGTTACAATCACAGTGTTGTCGATCGATCCGGATACTGTGAGCTGCGGCGTAACCGGTACAGGCAGTGCAGAGTGCACCTATGTCGAAGGTTCGGCAGTGCCCATAATCAAGGAGACCGGTACACCGACCGTTGACGCCATCGTCAAACCGGCAAGTGATCCGAGCTGGCAGAACCTGGTAATGCTGGATACACAGGCAAGCGGTATCAGCGGCAACTTCATCGCTGTCGGTGGTCCTGTGGTCAACACAGTGACTGCACGCGAACTCGGCGACGCTGATCGTGCAACCCTCGAGTCACAGAAAGTGCTCATCAAAGAGGTTGCACCCACCAAGATCATCGTTGCCGGTTGGGAAGCAGAGGATACACTGACCGCAGCAGACCAGTTCATCGCCTCTATGAAGAGGGTGTAAACCCCTTTCCCCTTTTCTTTTTGTTTTTATTTTGATATCGTACTTATCCGAAATCGCTTTTTCTGGTGGAAAAATCTTAAAGAGGTTGGAGAAATCTATAAGGGAAATACGGTAAACCTTCATCAGCTAATTCTAGGGTTTTGAGAATAAGATTTTTGGTAGGTAGTAATCGGCAAACTCTTGCACTATGAATATCTTATAACATCTGTTCGCGCCGTCAAGGTTTCCTTCGGTTTTTTCGACGCTGTGTTCTCCCGGGAGTGTTCTGACGGTGTACGTGGTATCGAAGATTATTGATACGGCCACGCCTGTGAAATCGTATTCGCCCAAGATGTTCCTTCTATGCGGAGCGGAGGATAGCCATTGGTTCACGATTGTTCGTATTACATCGTTCAAATCAACGCGTTGTTCGAACATGGAACATGTTTGATCAACAGTCCATTCGTTGTTGCATACTGCACAGTACCCGACGTTTTCACCGACAGCAAGCGCTCCGATGTTTCTCAATCTCTCTCCCACCGTCCTTCCTTTGCTGTCCCCGTGTCCGCAGTAGTTGTGTTTACTCATATCATCGGCATGTTCTGCAGCGATCCTGTCAAGGTTCCTGTCTTCAGCAAGCGGTTCGAGGGCATGGATTTCTCTAACCTTGTTGACTTCCCTGATTATCCCACGGCTGATACGTGCTTCGGCCGAAGGTCCGGCGCATCCTGCTACTGTTAGAGCGAACAGTGCACCTGCAACGACCCGTCTGAGATTTTTCATATTATTATATTTTTTATCACCCAATTTTTAACTGTTTCGCTAAACAGATTTTTAAAAATAGGGTTTTTATTTAAGACAAACCGAAGAGGTAGAGGTGCGGTCTATGGATGTTGTTGAGGTATTATCCGAGTTGGTTTCGGTGGACACTAGTTCTCCAGGAGAAGGATACCGTCAGATAACGGAAATGATAACTGGATACCTCCGGGATCTGGGTGTTGACTATCGTGTCATTGACGGGAACGCCCCTGACGGTAAACACAGACCCAACATACTTGGAGAGGTTAATACCGATTCGGATAAAACGTTGTTGATCGCTGCCCATTACGACGTTGTCCCACCTGGTGATGGTTGGGATACGCCTCCCTTTAAACTTACTGAGATAGATGATCGTTTGTACGGTCGTGGAGCAAGCGATGATAAGGCTGCCATCGCGATCCTGTTATCCGCTCTAGATGAGACTGATCCTAAAGTTAACCTGAAGATCCTGTTCACCTGTGATGAAGAGGTGGGCGGGAGGTACGGTTTAGGTTATATTACCGAAAACCATCCTGATCTACTGAAGAGCGATCTCGCATGGATCATGGACGCCGGTACCGAGATGATCTCTATTGGATGTAGTGGTGTTGTGAACGGATGGCTCCGGGTGTTCGGTAAGGGTTCGCATGCAGGTTATCCTCATATGAGTGATAACCCGATCCCTAAACTGGCTCGGGTGATAGACCGGCTTAAAGAGTTTCAGACTATGCGGGAGGGTAAACGTTCGGTAGCGCGTTCTCCTCCAGGTAGCCCGTACGATCACGTGTGGGGAAGGTTTAACATCACGGTATTACGTTCCGGTGAAAAACCTAACATGATACCCGAGTATGCTGATGCTGGGTTTGACCTTAGATTGTTGCCAGAGGAATCAGTAGATGAGGGGTTAGGTGAATTAAAGGAGTATCTGGGTCGTGTGATGGATGAGTTGGGATACTCTTATGAGATTCGTGATGTGATCGGGCATGAGGGTTATCTTACACGAGAAACACCAGAGGTCTCCCGATTTGCTGACATAGTAAGTTCTGTTTTAGATAAGAATATCCCTGTGGGCGCAGAGTTGGGTGGTACCGACGGTCCGTTCATAAACAGGCTGGGTATTCCCACCATAGGGTTCGGTCCTATCGATCCCGATACTCGCTTTCATCAACCGAACGAGTTCGTACGTAAGGAGACGTTGAACAAGATGATCGATGTGACGACCAAGGTGATTACAGAGTTGTGATGTTCATTTATACAGTAGTCTGATGATTAGAAAAACCGGGATCCCTACGTGTAATGTACGGGCTTCTTCATACGTCCGACGGTCCAAGTCTGGTGGGAAAAGTGTTTCGGACGGCGGCCGCTGACATTCTGCACTGAACCTGTCCAACAATGTTGGTTCATAATCAAACAGTTCCTCGTAATCTGGTTGTAGGTGGTGCAGCACATAATCTATTTCATCGGATACGCCCGGTTTGTTAACTTGGGCAAGTATCATGTCGGATACACCTATTGGGATGGATTCTTCTTTATGTTCGGGAATGTTAACCCGGAACACAAGAGGTGGTGGAGGCGGCGCGGATATAGTCTTCTGTACATCATGCGTAGCACCTCTGGATTCTTCACCTTGCCTGTACAGTTGGAGTTCAAGTAAATAATTAGCAAAATTGTAATCTTCTGTAGGAATACGCGCGTTATACAACTTTGCTGCTTCATCAAAGGTCATAAAACCGCAATCA
>JAGGXE010000051.1 GCA_021163225.1 Candidatus Micrarchaeota archaeon
AACACATTGATTATGATATCCCAGGAAACACCTTCATTCCTAAGTTCTCTGTAAAGGATACCGTCCAGTTCGTACTCAGTACACAACAATTGGATAAGATGCATGTCCCCAGTTTTTATGACCCATCTTACCACATCTTCAACATCGCAACCGGTCCGTAGAGCTTCGGCGATAAAATCGTGCAATATTATGCCGTAAGGTATTCCCGCCTCTGACGCATCGGTTAACAGTTTAACTTTATCGGTATAAACATGGTATCCCAACCTGACAGCAAACGTCTCGCTGTAATGCCTGGCGAACAGGTTCAAACCGAAACTGCCTTTACCTTTGTTGACGAACAGAGAAAGGACCTCTCTTGCTCCGGCGTGTGAAACGTATTTCACAAAATTCTTCTCGATCATCCGTCTGGCAATCCTCCTCGCGTCTCTGGACACCCTCTCCACCGGGACGTGAACCGTATTCGTATGTCTAACCTCTACAACACCCAACTTTCTAAACTCGTGTTTGCTTAACACATTTTCATCGGTAATCTCCAGTGGTCCAGAACCGGTTAATCCAGATCTGGACGAGAGAACAGAATAACGTTGTCTGGCGTACGGATGCAACCTGAGGATATAATCGACCTCCGCTGGCTTTTCAGCCAATGCCTGCAATCGGTTGAGCGTTTCTACTCCGTACTTCTCAAGTATGGACCTTTCAAACGTGGGGAGTGTTACCGGAGAAGAACCGGTTTTACTGTAATACAGATAGGAATATTCCGTAAGCTCTTCATCGGTCAACAGACCGTTAAATCTCAGTATACTGAGAGCGGTGAACCTGTCCCAATTCTGGAAAACCATGAACCGCACCTTATCCAAATCGTCATACACGGATGTGAGATAATAGACCAGGAGATGACCGTAGTTCCATCTCTTTGCAAACTCGATTAACCATCGTTCACCTTTCTTTTCCATATACGGTTTGAATATGTTGAGGACCTTGATACCGAATTCGCGTACCGACGCAAGCGGTATGGAATCCAGTTGTTTCAAGAGTTGATACTCATCTTTTTCTTCATCGGTAGCGATCCCGGCACGGTTCACAATCTCCAACCATTTTCTTCCGTCCACCCTATGTCTCACAACGGACTCTACGATCGTCCTGGTTTCAGATTCTTCAAACCCCACGTAATTGAGAAACCTACCTATGTTTACAGTGACGCGCGGATCTTCAAGGTCTAGCATAATATTAATTATACTGTCTGCAAACCTTCTCACATACTCTTCGTTGTAGAATTCGCGAAGAATCACGAACATCAGGAACGCAGGTTTTTCAGATGACCCTGGATAATACCGCGACAATTCGTTATGGATAACCTTTACTGCGCTTGGGTCGATTTTGCTGACACCAATCCCTTTCAATCTTTCGATAACCCTGCGGATGATCTGTTCATCGGTACTGATCGGTTTTACCGTGTATTCAACATTCTGTTTTTGCAGGGTCATATGATATATTGTGTGTTTTTATGTATATAAAAATAACTGGTAGGAAAACAAACACGGAAATGAACGATTTACAGATGAGAAAGGGATATATGAGAATGAGGGACGAGTTCGGAATATAGGTCGGTAGAAAACCTAATTCTCCATACCGAGTTACTCAGGATTTATTCATAATCGCATGAAAAAAGGAGAGATAATCAGATAATATTAAAAAAGGAACCATCAATCAATTTAACCAGGATCTGCAGTTTGATACGTATCTGGGAATCAAAGGTGATTTTTATGACTTCAGAATCCGTCATTCTCAAGGTTGCCGAAGCGTTAAGAACCGACGTGGGAAGGAACATCGTGAGAATAGATTCGCAGGCCCGTGAAAAACTCGATGTGACAAGCGGTGACATCGTAGAGATCAAAGGGAAGAAGAGCACCGCTGCAATGGTATGGCAGGCACGGCCGCAAGATGAAGGACTGGGAATAATAAGGATGGACGGTTACATAAGACAGAATGCAGGTGTAGCCATCGGTGATAAAGTAACCGTACGGAAGGCGACAGTTAAACCCGCTAAAAAGGTCATTCTTGCACCTATGCAACCGATCAAATATTCGCCCGGATTCGATGAATACGTGAAGAAGAAATTGATCGGCAGAGCGTTGGTAAGGGGTGATACGGTTTTCATCGGCGTGTTCGGAACATCCTTTCCCCTTGTTGCGGGAGTGGTTCAACCGAACGGTATAGTCATGATCAACGAAAAAACCGATGTCATCCTTAAATCAGAACCGATACAAACGTTAGCGATACCTCAGGTCACCTACGAAGACATCGGCGGGTTACATGAAGCCATTCAAAAGATCCGCGAGATGGTGGAACTACCGTTACGTCATCCGGAACTGTTCGAACGGTTGGGCATAGAACCGCCGAAGGGTGTTCTGTTGCACGGTCCGCCTGGAACCGGTAAGACGTTGCTGGTTAAGGCGGTTGCCAACGAATCCGATGCGCATTTCATACCGATTGCAGGACCGGAACTGGTGAGCAAATTTGTCGGTGAAAGCGAACAACGGCTTAGGGAGATCTTCAAAGAAGCCGAGGAAAACGCGCCGTCAATAATCTTCATGGACGAACTCGACGCCATCGCACCGAAACGCGAAGAGGTCACTGGAGAAGTCGAGAAAAGGATGGTCTCTCAACTGTTATCGCTCATGGACGGTCTGAAAAGCAGGGGTCAAGTGATAGTTATCGGAGCGACTAACAGACCAAACGCGATCGACCCAGCCCTCCGAAGACCGGGACGGTTCGATAGAGAGATAGAGATCGGTGTACCTGACAGTAAAGACCGTAAGGAAATATTACAGATACATACGCGGAACATGCCATTAGCGGAAGACGTTGATCTGGAAGAACTTGCCCATGTCACCCACGGGTACACCGGAGCAGACCTCGCCTCCCTGGTCAAGGAAGCCGCGATGCGTGCATTAAGGGAGGTCCTACCGAAGATCGATTTGGAAAAGGATTACATACCGAACGAGGTTCTGGAAAACCTCAAGGTTACACGGAAGAACTTCTTCGAAGCATTGAAGGATATTCAACCGTCTGCTCTTAGAGAGGTGTTCATAGAAACCCCGAACGTGAAATGGGAAGATATCGGCGACCTTGAGAACGCTAAGAAAGAACTTAAAGAGGCGGTCGAACTACCGATCAATCATCCGGAAGTGTTCGAAAGGATGGGGATCAGAAGGATAAAAGGTATCCTACTTATCGGGTTCCCGGGAACAGGTAAAACGCTTCTCGCTAAAGCGGTTGCAACGGAAACCGAAGCCAACTTCATATCCGTGAAAGGTCCGGAAGTGCTGAGCAAATGGGTCGGTGAAAGCGAAAAAACGCTCCGTGAGATATTCAGAAAGGCGAGGATGGCTGCACCGTGTGTTGTCTTCATCGATGAGATAGACGCCATCGCACCGCGTAGGGGGCTCGGAGCAGACAGTTCTATGGTTACCGAAAGATTGGTTGACACATTGCTCACTGAGATGGACGGGTTACAATCGTTCAAAGATGTCATAGTCATAGCCGCCACCAACAGACCTGACATACTGGACCCTGCACTTCTACGCCCCGGACGGTTCGACAAAGTCATCGAGATACCGATGCCCAACGAAGAAGCCCGTCTCAAGATACTCCAAGTCCACACAAAACGTATGCCTCTTGCCAAAGATGTTGACCTCAAAAAGCTTGCCAAGGTTACCGAAGGGTACAGCGGAGCCGACCTCGAGAACCTGTGCAGGGAAGCTGGTATGGAAGCCATAAGGGAGAACATCAATGCCAAGGTTGTGACCATGGAACATTTCAGAAGAGCTATGAACAATGTGAAACCGTCCCTGCGGAAGGAGTTCACGGAAAGGATGGAGCGGTTCAAAGAAAGCGCTGCCACGATGTACGGATAACGTGTTTCGGAAAAAACGGGGTGATGGATAGGTGAGGATTTGGTTGTATTTTACAGGTGAGGAGGTCAAAGAAATCGTGTTCTCGGTGTTATCGATAGCGTTAGCGTTATCCCTGGCGTTGAGCGGTGATGATATCGGATCCAGATTGATGCCGGACCCGCATACGTTTGCCTACAACTTTGCCCTTATCCTGCTCGTGATAGCACCCGCCTTCGTGTTACATGAGATGGCTCACAAATTTGTGGCGATACATTACGGATGCAGGGCTCGGTTCAAGGCATGGTGGTTCGGAATAGGACTGATGTTCGTGTTTGCGATAGGTATGGGGTTCGTGTTTGCGGCTCCGGGTGCCGTGTACATATTCGCTCCCTACCTGACCAGACGGGAGAACGGAATAATATCGGCAAGCGGTCCGCTCACGAACATAGCACTATCCATTATATCTCTGGCCTTATTAATCGGTATGATAACAGCCGGTGTTACGGAAGGGTTCTGGTTCCAAGCGGCACAGTTTTCAACGTTGATCAACGCGTTCCTTGCAGGGTTTAACATGGTCCCCATGTATCCGTTAGACGGTAGCAAAGTTATGTACTGGAACATCAAGGTATGGTTGGCGATACTGATCACAGCATTGGCGATACTGTTCATCACGGTGCCCGAGGCGGCAACGTTTGTATTGAGTTTAGTCGTGTTCGGTTTACTTCTGCAGCTCCTGTTCTCAAGAACCCGGATCCTTATATGATTGGAAAAATGTGTAACAAAAATGTGTAACACACGTAATAACGAAAGTCTAGGGTGTGCGTAAACTATGACGACGCAAGACATGAAAATTATAGGTATGGGTGCCGAAGCGATCGTGTATGCAGGGGAACGGTTCGGGTTACCGGTCATCGTTAAACACAGAATTCGGAAGGATTACCGTGAACCTGCCCTTGATAAAAGGTTGAGAACGGAACGCACAAGACGCGAGGTATCGTTAATGGTACGGGCAAAGAAATGCAATGTCCTGTGCCCGGTGATCGTTGATGTTGAACCATACAAGATCATCATGACCGAATTGAAAGGTAGGATGTTGCATACGGTTAAACGGATGAAAAAGGAGTTCGTTGTTGAAGCCGCGCGAATACTCGCGCGGCTTCACGAAAAGAACATCGTACACGGCGATTTCACGCCCGCCAACTTGATGATAGTCAGAAGGAAAGGTCGGCGGATGTTAGCAGTGATAGACTTCGGGTTGGGATTCTTCTCCCAAAGGGTCGAAGACAAGGCGATGGATGTCCTGACCATGAAGAAGGCTCTTGACAGCGGTTGGCCGAAAAGAATCAGACAGAACGATGAAAAAGGGTACTTATCTTTGGGTGAACTGTTTGTAAGGGAATACGCGAAACAGAGTGGCCAGGGGAGTGAGATCGAGGACAGGGTGAAACTGATTGAAAGCAGGGTAAGGTATGCCGAAAGATAGCCAGCAGTGAAAGTTGGCAGTTGCACTGAATAGTGAATCGTGCGCCTTTCCGATGCCTCTGAATGTTGAGATGATGTAAAAAGAGATGTATAAGATGGTTTGTTATGAGGGTTTGTTATCTTAGGGATACGGGAAATGAACGAGTAGGGGCATGACGTATGAAACGATAAAATTTTCGGAAATAAGTATGGACAGACGAAAAAAGCGAAGTAAAAAGTAATGTAAGAAGTGGAATATAAGGGTATGAAAATGAGAAGGTAAGGTTCGGTTGATAGTTCGGGGTAGTTCGATAGAAAACTTATAACCCTCCTCATCGAATTAATCGGAATTTATTCACAAGCGCGCACCTTTGCAAATCCTTATAAAAACTTAGGACCCTGAACGCAATCTTTCCGCCAATCCTATAGGCAGGCCTTTCTTCCTAACCTCTGTCTCGACTGCGTCGATATCAAACCTGAAACGAACGTTCTTCACCTTAACCTTCTTAAGCAGAGACATCTTCTCTTTAACACGCAGACCTTCCCAATCTTCAACCAGCACATGATACACATCATCCGGAACATCGATAACCGCATACGACCCCAAAGGTACACCGTCTCTCGGTTGACCTATGCTCCCTGGGTTGACTACCAAACGACCGCCTATTACTGCCGAATAAGGCTGATGCGTGTGACCGTAGAAGAAGAAAGGACTGTTCACCTGTGATAGGGTCGAGTTATCGACGGTAAACAGATACTGAAACAGCGGGTCTGCCGGTCCGCCGTGCACGAGGGCGGCGCAGCCGCCCTCGTGCCGAACAGGAAGGTTCTGCAAAAACCGTACACTTTCTTCGTTTATCACGGTTCTGGTGTATTCCAGAGCTTCGGCAGCGGCAGGATTGAATCTTGACAACGGTAATGTAGAATGAACGACGTAGTAATCATGGTTACCCATCACACCGATAAACCGTTTCGCACGGATGCTCATCTCTTTGACCGATTCAACCGTTTCGTTGGGCCAAGGATAATAACCTACGAGATCGCCGATAAAATAAACGGTATCGAATGTATCTAGTTCATCCTCCACACTATCTATAAAGGAGTTCAAAGCGGGCATGTTCGCATGAACATCCGAGAAGAGCAGAAAACGCATCCCATCTACCTAAATTTTACAATTCGCCCTTCCTACGTTTAAGTTTGCGTTTGAGTCTACGCCTTCTCTTCTTTATCCATTTCCAACGCATCCGACCCTTTTTCTTCCATTTTCTAGGTCGTGCTCCCAAACCAACACCTCTCAAAACGTCAATCTTGACAACCTAACAACAAGACAAACAAGAATAATGTACAGAAAACCTTTTAAAACTACCTAACCGAACATCTTTCCGACACACTCGTAAATTCTGCCGACAGATGCGGTATGCCACGTGTTCCGCGAACGCAAACAAACGCAAAACACGGGTTAAAAAAGGAACAGGTTTAAAAAGGATGGAAGAATTTCAGAATTTGTACCCTATCTTACGAAGGAATTTGTGACGTTCCTTTTTCTTGGTCTCGTCCTCCACACCGACAGTCGGTTGACCGTCAACTATGCCCAATATCGTTCTTCCCAAAGATGTTTCGCCAACAATCACATGCAACGGATTCTGCGAAGCGCATTCTATACTGCACACTTCCCGTACCTGTTTAAGAGCGTTGAGTATATTTATCGGGTACATCCCGTCCAACACAAGGAAGAAGTAGTGACCAGCATTAACCTTTCTAGCCATCTCAACCGCAAGGTTAACGAGTTTCTCATCGTTACCTTCAAACCGTACCAGTCTATCAGCCGAAGCCTCACAAAAGGCCAGTCCAAACTTTCCCTTAGGGTTGGTGTTAACGATCGCTTCGTATATGTCTTCCACGGTCTTGATGAAATGACTTCTCCCGATGATTACATTGTATCCGGTATCTATCGAAATAACTTCGGTTTTTATCTTTGTCTGACCCAAGGATTCGATCATAACCACACACCCCACACATATCGTTTCATACACTCGTTAACGAGAACGTTCAGCACTCAAGACCGTCATCATCCCTTCGGAATATCACCGAAGATCAGCCCATCCGATGCTCATCATATAAGGATATATTGGTCCTGATTTGTATTTAAATTTTTATCATCGAACGATTTTATCATCGGACTGGTTGACCGGATGGTTCAAGGTCTTCAGACAACTGTTCGACAGATTGTTTGCACTTAAGCAGTCTTCTGCGAAGTGTACGAAGGTAATCGTTGACCATACACTCAGCAACGCGTCTGATGTAAGGGTCGGACGAATTCCATCGGGCCCACTCTATCACTCCGTAGAACCCTTTTCTTTTAGCATACCTCAGCACTCTGACGGCTTCGTCCCTATCTTCGCACAGGATTCTGTGTTTTAGATACGACGTGGCAGAACGTCTGTTTTTACCGATGGTTCCTTCCATCCTGGAGATCACCTTTTGAACAGGGTTTAACCGAAGATGGCACCGAACCCCTGTTCAGCAGAAGATTCCTCGCTCTTAATACGTTCTATCACAGGTCTTGCCTTATCTTCAGGGACCGGCACAGCAACATCTTTTAACCGTTCGTCCGCCTTCCGTATAAACTCTTCGTTTGCAGAGATGTAGAGCAACATCTTACCTTCGAACCCGTAATCCTTACCGTCTTTCAAGGTATAGCCGACAACCGCAAAACTATCCTTATCATAAGGATTCTCGTTAAGTATCTGCTCAAGTTTGGTTTTGTTCGCTTTATCACACTCGTACAATCTATCCATAATGTTCACCTCTCACACCGAACCGGTACAAACATCTAAATGGAAAAGATAAAGGTTCTGTTAACTCTCTTTCACACCCGCCAATGCCATGATAAACCCGAGAAAGATCACCAGCAGGGGTAACAACGTCGTTGGAAGCGCAACCGCTTTTATAGATGTTAGGAACCAGATGATACCGACCGCTGCGAGAAACAGTCCTGCCAAGGTTATCTCACGTCTCCAATACTCAATGTCCAACGTGAACGACATTTTCTTGGTTTCCTCTCTCGTCACTTTCTTACCGGTCTTACGTTTTTTAACAGGTTTTCTTTTGGTAGTTGTTTTCGTCTTCTTTTTCGTTTTCTTCTTTGTAACCATCCCACATCACCGTATTTATCTCAAACGTTTCTTTTATATTCTTTTCGATACATGTTCCTCATGCCTGTTAATAAGAGATATATGCGGGGGCAGGGATCACCGACCCCGGCTACACCGAGCAGAGGTTTTCGAACCCTGGCAGGCCTAAGCCACAGGATTACCTAAGATGACAGTTCTTAAGTCCTGCCCGTTTGACCAGGCTCCGGCACCCCCGCAAAAAATAGATGACCGATTACTTCTTAGCATGACGCTCTTTGCGTTTAGGTCTCAGGTATTTATAACCGCATTTTCGGCAACGTTTTGCACCGCGTTTATTACGAGCCTTACATTTCCGACATATCCATATCTCTGCAAGCTCGTGGTCAGCTTCAGGAAACTTTCCCATCTTCTCCACCTCATCTTTGTTTATAAATCCTGTTCAAATTTTTTCATTTAAATTTTCCGTTTGTTTTTGTTTGTTTTTATTTGTTTTTTTATTTGTTTATTTTAATTTTGTTTTTTATTGTTTCTCGATTTAATTTTGATTTAATTTGTTATGTTTTGTTATGAATGATTACTTATAAAAACATTTTGTTCATAAAAAATAAACACATGCCTCGGTAGCTCAACGGTAGAGCGGCCGCCTTGTAACATTTTTTGCAGACATCATAACTGAGGTCTGGTCTGCAAGCAAGCGGCAGGTTGAGGGTTCGAATCCCTCCCGAGGCTCTTCTTATCAGTAACGCTATTTTGACAGTTGTCAACAAACGGGTTTATCCAAAAGGCTTCTATCTAAGATCATTTTTTGCCCGTCTTTTTCTTTTTAGGTCGTTTTTGTTTAGTTTTCTCCTTGGCAGACTTTTTCGTTTTTGAAGATTTAGGTTTTTGTTTTGATTTTGCGGACTTACTCTTGACAGGTTTGGCTTTGGTTTTGGCAACCGGTTTTTCAATCTTCTCCTTTGACGGCGTAACCTGTTCCGGCTCGACTTCGAGTTCGCCCTTACCGAGTTGTTCAACGGTTTGAGCAATCTTCTTCCGTTCCTCGGTTTCGATCAGAACCTCGTTGGCAAGTTCTTTACCTTTGCCGGATATCTCTTCCACTTCCCTGATAACCTCTTCCGGTTGTTTAGCCTCTATGTTCTCCATCCCCTCCTCAAACGCTTTAACGATCTCCTTACTGTATTCGATCAATTCCTGAAGTTTCTGTTTAGCCTTCTCTATTC
Organism: Candidatus Micrarchaeota archaeon; assembly: GCA_021163225.1. Lineage (NCBI taxonomy): Archaea > Nanobdellati > Microcaldota > Microcaldota archaeon. The sequence continues at coordinate 9,715 of JAGGXE010000051.1, forward strand.
TTTCATCTATATTCTTCTCGTGTTCTTCAGCCTGCGAAAACTCGAACTCGTAACTCTTAGCCATAGATTCAAGGTCTGCAAGATACCGTTTCACAAAATTTGCTTCCATAGCCTCTCTAAGTTTATCGTACTCTTCTTCATTGGCACGTATCTGTTCCTTAAACTCTTTGATCACTTCTTCAAACCTCTGTTGATGCAGTTTAACCCATTCTTCGACCTCACCGATCTTGAGAAGTTCGTTATCGAGTTGTTTCAACCGTTCCTTCTGTTTATCTATCAACTCGTTAACCAGAGCAACCTTTTCTGACGCTTTTGTTTCCAACTCGTCCAACTCTTTGAGTGACGATTGCAACTCGTTCAACCTCTGCTGTTCCTGTCTGATACGTTCTTCCACCTCATTAATCTGCTGCGAAATCTCGGATTTAATGGAATTGATCCTGTTGAGTAACGCGCTCATTTCAGCAACATGAGACGCGCCTTGGGAGATATGTTCTCTAGCCAGTTCCATCTCCTCATGGGTTTTGCGTTCAAGTTCTGCCAACACGTTCAAATAATCGTTGATCGTAATCTTGGTCTCCTCAAAAGCCGAATCAACAGCTTTCTCTATCTCCTGCATTTCCAACTGTTGCCTATCAACCTGTTCGATCATTGCCGGTATTGCCATCGCCCTCTTCTGTAACTCCAGAATCTGTTGCTCTTTCTCGGCTATCTTTTCTGCAAGCGTGTTCAACTCCGTTTCGAACCGTTTCTCAAGAGGTTGATATACCTCCCTCAATAGTTTCTGTTTCTCCAGTTTAAGACGGTCCAACTCTTCGCGCGTCTTGTTTATCTCACCCATTATCTCTTCCATCTTCTTGGTGTACCTTTCGAGTCTGGTTGGTTTCTTACCAGATTCGGTCACCGCACCCGCAACTTCTTCAGCAACCTTTTTCAAAGGTTTTACTCCCTTCTTAACAGGTTTCGGGGTCGGGACGGATACCTCTTTGACAGGTGGAAGCTCTCTGTATTCCTCCACTCGTATGGGTACCTTAACAGCAAACTTCTCAGTAACCTTCTCCGCTTCAGGCGGTTTCTTTCCCGGTTCCTTCGGCGGAACAACCTTCTCTTCCTTCTCTTTGACCTCCTCCTTTTTTCCTTCAACTTCTTCCTTCTTTTCAGAAACCGGTTTCTTGATAATCTTAGGAACAATCTTACCCATCTCTATTTCAGGAGGCAGACCCGTTCCGGCTTCCGGTTTAATCTCGACCTCTTCTGTTTCGCCCAACCATTTAACATAGATCTTAGTAAGATGATATTTTATCTCGATCAATCCTTCCTCCTCGAGGATAGGCAACCATTGTTCAAGCACTGAGATAGGTAACCCTGACTCCTGAGACAACTGAACTAAAGAGAGTTCGCGTTTTTGTTTAAGGATGTTAATCAGTTTATCGATATCTGTGGATATTACGGATTTACCCATTCATCCACCTTTTCAAGCATTCTTTTCTTCAGAAGTTATCTGTTCTATCTCGACACCGTACCTACCGGAAAGTTTGCATCTGGCCCTGCGATACGCCTCAAGAACGTGGTTGACATTCTTTGAATACGTTCTGACAACGAACAACGTCTGCCCCTTCTTAAGCCTTGCCGCACGGTCGGTAGGCCTACCGAAAGCCTTCTTCATACCAGAGGAAAGTCTATCTGCGCCTGCGCCTGTGAGCATCCGATGTTCCCGTAGTATGATATGCGGATAAGGCAGTATCTTGAACTTATAGTTATCCTTTGCCACACGTTGCATGTACTTATGCACAGCCAACCGGGCACTTTCCAAAGCACCGTCCCTGAGTTGGATCGGAACCTTGCTCACAAGTTTAACTACTACATCATAATCATCTCTATCAACACCCATGTCCATATGATACAGGTTAGTATGCGGCCGCGCTTTCACATACGATTTTCTAGGCTTTTTCTTAGACCATCTGGTCCAGGCAGGTTTATCAACGTCTCTGCATGTTCTGGCAGGTCTCAAACTCGCCATACAAAACACCTCTCCTTCCTGATTATCTTAGAGTTTTATATAACAGAACTCTTTTAAATTGTTTCTGTCAACCGCAATACATTCGATACATTACACGACGGATCCGTCAGACCAGATGTTATTACCTTTTTCTTTTACTTCTCGAACGTTTTGTCCTTTTGCTCTCAGTCTTCTTCGCTGTCTCCCCACTCTTCTCTGCAGTCTCAGGTTTTTCTTCAGAGGCATGTTCAGGAACCTCGTTCTGCCGTTCGCCCCCTTCAGCGGTATGACCCTTATCGGGTAACGTACGCATCAACGAAGATACAAAATACAACACCACAACAACCGCTATCACAACACCGATCACAACGACAACAGGCAGATTGCTTGTCAGACCTGAGGTTAACCCGGACAACATGTTAACGAATGCGTTCTCAGAGGTGCCGTTCTCGGTCTCGTTGTAAGAAACGTTGATCTCATGATGTTCGCTCGGCAGATTAATCGATACATGTTCTATAACGTTTACAGATGCCTCCTTTATCAGCACTGCATCTTCGACAGAGAACCTGTACAGACCCGAACTACCGGGTATGAACGTCGCCGAACCGTTATCATCCGTGACAAGGGTAAACGTGTGACCTGTAGGAGGAATGACAACGATCGTCTTTTTGGGCACAGGTTCGCCGGATTCTGTTGTCAAACGCACAGTTACGTTATCACCTACGTACGCATATTTCGGCACGGTCAGGTTGAACATGGGCACTATCGACACACCTTCGGACTCTAAAGGATACACCCTTACCTTAAACTCGTCGATGTCCGCATTCTCTGTTACCTTGTACTTGATCTCCACAGTGTCGCCCTTCCGTACACCGTTTTCGAATCGCCAAACCAAAGTCAACGGGTCGTTGAGTATAGCGTCGGGTGCGTTCTTGACAAACTTCAACCGGTCCGCAGAGGTACCGGACGGAGGATACTCGCGAAGCTCGAACCCTTCTGTATCGCAATCGCTGGTAACTTCCAATGTTATTACTGTTTCAGAACCGGGTTCTACCGTTCTACGGACATAAACATTACAACCACTGACGACAAACTGCACCTCCATCTCTTCCGCATGGGAAACACCGCCTGAAGACCCAGAGGTGCCAGAACCTACCGAATAGGAACCGCCACCAGACGAGCCCGAACCACCGCCGCCTGAGCCGCCTGAACCACCACCAGAACTGGATTCGGACAACGTGAAATTAACCTCAACCGTGCTACCCGGATTGACCGTAACGGTCTGTGTTTCCGTGTTGTAACCGCTTCTGCTTGCACGTACCGTCTGACTACCTGAAGGGACGTTCACAAGGATATAGTATCCTGAGGAGTTGGTAGTGTTAGAAACACCGCCGGCACTGACCGTAGCACCGGATATCGGGTTACCGGACGTATCAAACACGTAACCGTTCACTGTCCCATACCCTGAACCAGAAGTCGACCAGATAGTAAAATCGTAACGCAACGGCGACATAAGGACAAGGTTAGTGATACCTGTTGATGAATATCCCGCCGCAGAAACGTTCAAATCAAACATCACTCCTTCGGGCACGTCTGTAACATTGTAAAATCCTGAGGCATCGGTTGTAAAACTCGAACCATAGGAAGTAGTTATCTGGGCTCCGGCGACAGGGTCACCGTTCTCATCGGTCACATAACCGTACATATAAGTGGTTGAAGAAGGTGTCAAAACAATCGTGAACGGCAGTGTAACATGGGTTTGTGTCGGATCAGTAAGGTCGATGTTCACTCCTGAATACGAATACGGGATATACCCGCTCGCGGTTACACGGATCGTATAACTTCCGCTTTGGTCAACCGTTACGTTGAATGCACCCGTCCCGTCAGTAGTAGTAGAATTGATCAACGTGTTACCTATCAACGCTTCAACAACCGCACCTGATATCGGGTCGCCTGTGGAATTTTTCACAGTGCCCGCTATCGAGCCCGAGGCGGCGGCTCCGCCGCCGCCCGATCCGGTAGGATAGAGAACGATCGGTATAGGTATAGACCTATCGGTCTTGGTAGGGTCAGAGTTATCGATCTGGAACGGACCGAACGTAGCGGACTGGTATCCGGGTGCGTTGAAGGATAACGTATAGGTACCGTCAGGAAGTTGCGGTATCTTGAACGTACCGTCCGAAGCAGTAAGGGATTTATAGCAGTAAACGAAATCCAAATCTGCCGTATGCGTGCCGCTGTCATAGCTCTGAACAGTCATGTTGAGATATCCGTTGTAACTTGTCCACAGTTCGATAGCATCCCCGGGGCTCAACGTATAGGTGTTCGTGATAACGCCGGACACGGGATCGTTGTAAGAAATCTGCACATCTACGGTGTTTCCAACCGGGTCATCGGAGACATAGGTAACCGTAAACTCGTAGAATACAGTACTGCTGCTGGGTGTCCAAGAATACGACACTGTATCGCAAGGTAAACCTATGAGGTCAACTTCGGCGTTGGGTATAGGTACGGTTGAATCGTCAACGACCTTACCACTGACCGAACCGGCCGTTAGAACGCTCAGCAGTAATGCAAAGACCAATATTGTCAAGAGCATACTTCGCACAGTATCCATCAAACCACCTTTTTTCCGGGACATACTTTACGAATCCATCACGATATCTACCACGGTAGTGGCACCGGGCTCGACAGCACGGTACGTTATGCAGACGTCCGAATACCCTGCTGCACGGGCACCTACGTCGTACCATCCCGGTATCAGGTCATGCACCGCATACGTTCCGTCGGCTGCCGTAGTCGTAGAAGCCACCGCCGAACCTGTGCAACCGCTACCGCCAGGATAAACGGTTACTGAAGCACCGGAAACCGGATTGGAGAACCAATCGTACACAGTTCCTTCGATACTACCGAACTGAGCAAGGTAGAACGTGAGACTTGTCGACCCGCCACCGACAACGTACTGGTTGTACAACGTTTGCGAAGTGTATCCGGACTTGTTAGCGGTAACATTGTAACTACCTTCAGGAACACCGGCTATTACGAAGTAACCGTCGCTGTTCGTAACGTTCCAGTAATCGGTTCCGTCCACAGATACGTTTGCACCTTCCACAGGGTTACCGAAGGTGTCGCGCACGTAACCGACAAAAGAACCGGTATGCGGAGGCACGTTGAATGTGAACGACACTATGTTACTATGTCCGACACTGTCCGTTACGCTCACGTACAACGTATGCGTACCAGTGTCAAGAGATGGTACGGTTACGTTCCATTCCGCATCAAAATCCGACCACGGACCGGTTTCACTGTCCCACGAGTACAGTGCGGTGAACTCTGATTCGTCAGTAATCTCGAGCACGATAGTGTCACCGGCATCTATATCGCTACCTTCGGCAGGACTGACCAATGTTACCGTCGGTGCATCGGCATCGTATACGATCACATAATCGTACGACACAGAACCTCCATCGACATCGGCAACTTCAACATGCATCGTGTTGACCCCCAGAGACCAAGCACAACTTACCACTTCCGTGGCATCGGTCGAACCGCCCAGGTCAACAGTCGTAGGTGAACCGCCGGGACATGTATAAGTCATGGTAGATAAACCACTCGGATCATGCATCGTTATCTCAACTTCCTGGTCGGGTTCGGTTGTGACAGAACCGTTAACTGGGTCAAAACTCACAGTAGGCAACGTGTTCTCACCGAAGAACGTATATTCAACAACGGTCTCCAACCCTTCATTGTCACGCGCATATACGTAGAGATGGTTTTCATCTGGTAACATCTCCGAATAATCCACTGTG
>JAGGXE010000052.1 GCA_021163225.1 Candidatus Micrarchaeota archaeon
ATTCTCCTCGTTTCTGTTATAGGATTATTTTTGTGTTGGCGCACAGGTTACTTCGACAAAGAAAAGACCAAGAAACTCATCATTAAGCCGGATAAGACATCTTTACTTTCGGTTTTGAAATCGCCTTCTCTCTGGATTTTCTTCATCATGTTGTTGGCCTGGTTTTTACGGTTCCAGGCATGGAGCCCTGTTTACCAGGAGTTAGACCCTTACTTCTATGTTTACGGTACTAAACAGCTTTTAACATTGGGTTATAAACCGATGGTCGATAACACTGCTTGGTATCCTTTGGTTCAGACATCGCACAGGGGAAGTTCTCTGTATCATTTCATGCTCGGACATTGGTATTATCTTTATTCTCAACACTTTGACAAGTACGTACTGACTGCCGTTGCGAGCATGTATCCACCGATAGTAACGGCTTTGATGGTGTTCATGGCGTTCCTCTTCGTTAAAGAGATTTACGATTACAGGTACGGCTTGTTCGCAGCGGCATTGTTAGCATTGCTTCCGTCCACACTTATGAAGATGGCAGCGGGCGTGTTCGAGCTTCAACCGATGTCCTTATTCTTCATATTCATGTTCTTCGCATTCTTCATCCGTGCTTTGAAAACACGGAACAGATGGTACTATGCAGTATCGGGTTTGATTTTGGGCGGACAGGTTCTCTGTGCAACTGCTTATCAACTCCCTCTTGTAGTGATGTTCATATTCTTCACATTGTACAGTGCCTATCTGTATTTGAGAAAGGAGGACAGGTTGTTTGATTATCTGCGCAATTACGTTTACCTGTTCGTGTCTATGACCGCTTTGGTTTTATTAGACGCAATGTACAGAGCAGGGCTTAACGGAATCCTCAACACCTTCAAATCCTTCCCGTTCCTTGTCGGTGCATTATCTTTTCTTCCTTTGGGTTTGTTCTATGGTTTGACAAAGGTTAAACAGGTCCGTGACAGGGATAAGGTTTGGGTAGTCGGAGGCGTGTTCGTTTTAGGCATACTGCTCTTCTTTCTACCAGTGACAGGTCCGTTTCTAAGGGCTTATATAGGTCGTATGGTTGCACAGGCTACATATCCGTCTGCGTTATGGCGTACTATTCAGGAACAGGCGCCGGCAGGTGCATCGTTCGAAGGATATCTCGGTATATTGGGTGCAGACCTGGGCGGGATACCTACGGTTCAGGGGCAACCGGCTCGACCGATCACTCCTTTAGGTATCATTACAGTCATCCCTTCGATCATAACCGACTTTGCGATACAGGCGATCGTCGACCCGGTCCTTCGTATCCTATTCAACGAACCGCTCCTCGCCACATCCACGAAAGCCAACTCGTTCGTTCTCTTCTTCATATTCTTTGCAGCCGTAGAACTGTTCTATCAACTTTACCTCGCGTTCAGAGATAGGGAACACAAACTTCTTGAGGTTTTACTGTTGGCATCGTTAGTTCTCCCGGTCGCTTACGTCGGTCTGAACAAGGCGAAATACGAGATCTACCTGTCCATTGTTACCGTGCTTGCCATGGTTATGACTCTGTACCTGTTTGAACGTTGGGTCAAACGTTTTGCTAAGGAAGGGTCTGAGAAGAATGTTGAATTAGGGTTTGCGGTTGTCATGGCCGTGTTTGTCATTCTCTTATTCATACCTGCGAAGTGGACTGTTTCTGCATATTCGATAATGACCGTTTCGTTCACACCGAGGTATCAGGACGCGCCGGATTCGGTCGCGCCCAAATTCAATCAGTTGTGTACATTGACCAACAACACATTGTTCTGTCAGGCTAGGTATCCGGAGGTCTACATCCATGACATTAACGATCAATTCAATCAACAGTTGTGCATGTATTCTTTGGTTCCGACCGATGTTCTGCTCGGTAAACGCAACCTAACACCTTCTGAACAGATCGGAATCTCCTACAGATGTTCCAAGATAGCGGATTACTGGATCGATACCATGGATTGGATATCCAAGAACACCCCTAAAGACGCAAGGATAACGTCGTGGTGGGATTACGGTCATTGGATAAACTATTTCGGTGACAGGAACACTGTACTTAGGAACGAACATTCCTCTTTGGAGATGATAGGTCGCGTGGCGTACGCATATCTCCACGGCACCGAACAAGACCTTATCAATACGATGCACGATTATTATTCGGATTATGCACTGTTCGATTCAGAGATAATAATGAGCGGGCGAGGGTTCGGTGGCAAGTTCGGTGCACTCAACTATCTCGGTTGCGATTGGGCAAACAAGACGGACGTAACCCATCTGCCGGGTCAGTCCTCATGCGAACAACATAACCTATGGGAGACGATCTACTTCCCGCTCCACCCATCAGACCTTGAAAAGTGCACTATCTCGCTTTCGACAGGTGAGGAAGGCGTTATCGGATACTACGGCGGTTATGTTCGTGTTATGACCGACAAAGGACCTTCCTACCGTGTTCAGTTGTCCGATGAGAAATACTGTTTATCGGTGAACGGGTCGAACGTGTACATGTACAAGATAGACAGGCGCGATGACGACGGCAACCTTATACCGCACGGCGGCATTCCGATGATTGTTGACATGGGTTACGACCTTCAGGGCAACCCTGTTGCCATAGCCAACGTTCTGTACACCTATGACACTATAACATATCCTGACGGCAAGACCAGATACAGTTGGGGGGACCGACCGGTCAACCAGACACATTTCTACGATTCGAACGTTTACAAAGCGTTTGTACTGGACCGTTTGGACGGGTTCGAGAAGGTTTACGATAACGGTAACGTCAAGATCTATAAACTCCTTAAATAAAGGGGAAGTGATCGGTTATGAAGATAGATATGCACGTTCATACCAGGTATTCCAAAGATGCGTTGATAACCGTCGATGACCTGGTGGATGTTTATATGGAAACCGGGATCGTTGTTGCAGTGACCGACCATAACACAACCGATGCATGGGAACATGTCCGGATGAAAGGGATACCTTTTATCCCTGGTGAGGAGATCGATACCGGTGAAGGCGAAGTGATAGGTCTATTTTTGAACGAATGTATACCTAAGGGTCTGGGGTTTAATGAGACGGTTGACAGGATCCGTGAGCAGGGGGGACTGGTCTATTGCCCGCATCCTTTTGACAGGTTTCGCAAATGCGTGTGCGATGAAGAGAGGATTGCCCGATGCGATATCGTAGAGGTGTTTAATTCCAGGTGCCTATTACAGAGGTTTAACGATCAGGCACTGTCCGTTGCGGAACGGTTCAACCTGTTGAAAGGCGTGGGAAGCGATGCTCATTTTCGGTTTGAGATAGGCACATCCTACCTAACCGTTGTAGATGATGCGATTGTTTCGCCGGAGAATTTTATCAGAGCGTTATCCGACCATCCGGGGTTTCACACTTCAAAGACTACTGTAATGGTTCATGGTTTGACAAAGACGGTTTCCTTTATTCGCAATCTTAAATCTCTTCTATCCAGAAAACCTCCAGAAAAAACCTAAGCGGTAACTGATTATCTCTTTGGTGGGAGGATGGATGTAACGGTGGTTGGCAGCGGTCCGGCAGGTCTGTTTACAGCCATCTTACTGTCGGAGAACCATGATGTGACCGTCTGGTCTCGTGATGAACCGGGAGAAGACCCGATATGTTCTGGTCTGATCTCTTATCATGCTATCGATCGGATAAGACAGGACTACGGGATAAACGTAAACCGTTCTATCATTAAGGTTGTTGATAGGTTCAGGTTCATCGATGCGTTCGGCCCCGGTTCTGTAGAGGTCCGACTTGCCAGGAACCCTCTGATACTTGTGGACCGTAGCAGATTTGATAGGTTGTGCGCAGACAGGGCGATGGAGAAAGGTGTAAGGATAGTTTTAAGAACGTTTAACAGACGGGTTTTGTCATCGTTGGCACAGAGAAGTCGCGGTCACGGTCGCAGAACGGCGATCATAGGTGCGGACGGACCTGTATCCGCAGTTGCCGGATTGTTCGGTTTCCCAAACATCCGATTCTATTTTACAAGACAGGGATACATGGATTATGTTACCGAGGAGGACGTTACTGTGATCTTTTTCAACAACGGGATGGGTTGGTGGATCCCGAGATGCGAGGATGTGGAATTGGGTGTCATGGTTGAAGACAGAGCTTCGGTTGACCTCCTTTTCAACCGTACGGTATCGATGTTTATGAGCAGTCACGGGACGGTAAACCGAAAAGTTTACAGGATAGGGGATTGGGTTATACCGAGGGAGCCGCGTCGCCGGATCGGTGCCTGGACCGATATCGGTCCGGTGTTCCTGATCGGCGACGCGGCCGGCCAGACCAAACCGTTGACAGGCGGAGGCGTCTATTATGCATCACGCGCAGCCCTCGTTTTATCCTCTGCTTTTCCCAACCCGACAGATTACCAGAGGTTGTGGGACCGCAAGTATGGGAGAGAACTCTGGTTGATGGGCATGGTAAAGCAAACCCATTCTTTGATAAACCGTCTCTCCATCAGGGCAGGGGCGAACTTTAATAATCTTTTCCGACCGTTTATTGAACAGTTCGACACAGAATCCGTGACAAACACGGCGCGTAACATGGTCAGCGTTCTGTTCTGAGGGTGGTGAGGTAACGTGCGACGTAAAGATGGAAGGATTTCGGGAAACGTTCCGAAACATGTTGTGATCATCCCTGACGGTAACAGGAGATGGGCGCGTCGGCACGGTTTACCCATACTTGAAGGTCACAGGCGGGGTATAGAGAAGATAAGGAACGTGATGAATTGGTGTAAAGAGTACGGGATAAAATATCTGACGATGTGGGGTTTCTCATCCGAGAACTTTAACAGGCCCAGGGATGAGGTTATCGGGTTGATAAAACTCTTTGATGAATACCTTGACAAGGCATTAGAGGAGGTTGTCGGTCAGGACGTGCGTATCAAATTCTACGGCAGGTTGGATAGGTTCCCTAAGGGTATGCGCGGTAAGATGATGGCTTTGGAGAACGAATCCGCGCGCGGCAGATACTGTCTGAACCTGTTCCTCGGATACGGCGGCAGACAGGAAATCATAGATGCGGTCAACAGAATAATAAGCGATGTCAAACGCGGGAGGCTCAGGGTTGTTGATGAGAAGACGTTTTCATCGTACCTTTACACGTCAGACCTTCCTGACCCGGACCTGGTGATCCGCACATCCGGTGAACTGCGAACGAGCGGTTTCATGCCTTGGCAGACGGTCTACAGCGAGTTTTGGTTTACTAAAAAGTTGTGGCCGGATTTCACTAAACAGGATTTTGTGCGTGCGATCAGGTCCTATGCCGCAAGGGAGAGACGGTTCGGAAGATGACTTTTCTCTTGAGGTCTGTTACATGGTAGAAGTGGTCGTTGACGAGGTTGCCGGAACCCTTTTATCACAGGTCAGGGGCCTGATGTTCAGACGGAAGAGGGTCAACATACTGTTTGTGTTTAACGAAGATAAAATATGTCCGATCCATTCATGGTTCGTATTCTACCCTTTCGACGCAGTGTATCTGGACAGAAACTTTCGTGTTGTAGAAATCTTCAGAGATGTCAAACCTTTCTCGTACGTGAGACCTACCAGACCCTCCAGTTACCTGTTGGAGGTTTCGCATCATAGACCTTCGCTACGTGTCGGTGATAGGATAGTTATAAAGACGAGGTAGAATTCACAATTGCAACGTCGGTGGGAGTGTTGGATAAATTTAAAAATGTTGATGTAAAGTTTGTATTAAAATTGCGTAAGAACATTTCCGATGGGGCGTTGAGGATGGCTTTGGGATGGTGCGTCAAGGACGAGAAGGTCGATTATCCGATCAACCTCCCGGTATTAACTTCCGAAGAGGAAGAGGTAGTGCTGGCGGTTGCAGACCTGTTTAAAGAGCTTGCCAAATACGAAGAGTTTGAGAGCGAAGAAGAAACACGTGAGAAGATCAGAGAATTGCTTGAAGAATACTGTGTTGAGAACCAGATAGTACTCGATGAGGATCAGGAGGAGTATCTTGTTGACATCGCCACCTCTCATGTTTACGGGTTCGCCTTTTTCGACCAGTTGTTGAAAGACCCGAACATCGAAGAGATCGGTGTTATAGGGATAAACAAACCTGTTTATGTGTACGTACGCAACAAAGGCTGGCAACAGACAAACGGATACCTTACAACCGTCGAATACGCGATCGATCTGATCAACAAGATGTCCAGACAATTGGGAAGAAGGATTACCTATCAATCGCCCAGGTTGAACGCTATATTACCGGACGGTTCACGTCTTCATGCATCCATCCCCCCTATTTCAAAAGTCGAGATCACCATACGTAAGTTCAGGGAGAACCCGTTCACAGTGTTCGACCTTCTGAGGTTTCATACGGTAAGTCCCGAAGCGTTGAGTGTCATCTGGTTACTGATGCAGTCGGACCTTTCGGTGATTGTTGCAGGTAACACAGCATCCGGTAAAACAACGACCCTTAACGCATTGTTCTCATTTGTTCCGCTTTGGGAACGGATCCTCATCACAGAGGAAACTCCTGAGATAAACATCCCGCATAAACATAAGGTCAACCTGGTTGCAAACGAAGATCTGGGTGTGACCATCTCTTCGTTGGTAGCGGACAGTCTTCGTATGCGTCCTGATCGGGTGATCGTCGGTGAGGTGCGTACCGCTGAGGAAGTTAACGGACTTATAGATACCATACTTAGCGGTCAGGCAAGGGGTAGTTACGCCACGTTCCATGCTCAATCTTCTGTCGAAGCGTTGAGAAGGATGCATTCATTAGGGGTGTTGGAGTTCGATTTACAGTCCATCGACCTGATCATCATACAACGGCGGATGGTTAAGTACGATGTCAAAACAAGGGAGAGTAAAGAGATCCGTCGGATCATCGAGATCGCTGAAGTGGATAAATCTTCCCTCATGAAAACTAAACCTCTGTTCAAGTACGATTTCGAAAAGGACAGGTGGACTCCCAATTATTCGAACTCCTTTTTGATCGAACGGGTTCGCCGCGTAATGGGGTTAACCAAAGCAGAACTTAAAGAAGAGTTAAGACGTCGTACCGAATTTCTCAAATCGAACATCGATAAGGGTTGGGACTTCGCAAGGTCGGTTGAAGAGATACAGAAGTTTGCTTACGGCAAATCCGGCAAACTCGGTAGGAGAAGGTCGAAAAGAAAAAGATAGACCATGCAGTTTATAGGTTTGGGTAGATGACATGAAAAGTTTTGTAGAGAAATACGCGCCGAAATTCGGTAACCTTCCGTTCTACAGATGGTTTTCCGAGAAGACCTTGTCAAAACTCGAGGAAGACATCATCATGGCAGATTTCGATGTCACACCTGAAGAACTGATCAATTTTGCTTTTGCAATGGGTCTGATCCTCGGTCTATATTTTGCTCTGATGTATTACATCGTTACCTCCAACATACCTATGACGTTTGCAGTATTCCTCATCTCCTTTGCATTCATGTTCATGCTTATCAAGATGTCAGCTTATTTTGAGCGCAAGAAACGTGCCGAGATCATGGAGGCCGACCTGCCGCTCGCGCTTCGCGCGATCGGCGTGCAACTCGATATCAAAATGCCTTTTGAGAAGGCGTTGGAACACATCGCCGAGTCGAAATACAACATCTCCTACGAATTCAAACGTGCCGTTAAAGAGATCAAAGGCGGAGCCAGTATCCCGAAAGCGTTAACCGACCTGACGAACCGTATCGATTCACCGATCTTGAAACGTGCCGTCAACCAACTCATCATCACCTATGAGAGAGGTGGTCGTGGCGATGATATAAAACGGATCGCCAACGAGTTGATAGACATCCAATTCGCAAAGGTGAAAGAGTTCGAATCGCAGATGGCCATGATGGGTTTGATTTTCATAGCAGTTTCATCACTGATACCAGCCTTCTTCACGATCTTTGCTGTCGTAGGCGGTCTGATGATGCCCATAGACATTACGCCCGTTCACATCTGGTTAGCCTATCTCCTCCTCTTCCCGATGCTCGATGGCATAGTGATCTACGTTATAAAATCCAGGACACCGTATTCAACAAACATACGTATAACAGACCTCAACAAAGAGATCGCTTTGATAGAGGACATGTTGGATAGGAAAGGGATACGTTACACGTTCAGGCAGATTATGATAGCGGTAACGGGCGTGTCGATAGCAGCAGGTCTTGTCTCGGTTTTACTCGCCTACTACATGTTTCCGCAGCTTCTCATCTACTCTTTCTTTCCCTTTGTCTTTCCGGTCCTGGTATTCTTCTATCTGACGTATCTGGTTGACCAGCGCACCGCCAAGATGGAACAGATGTTACCCGATGCGTTGTTTCAGGCGGCTTCCTTGCAGAAGGGTATGAGCACGGAACGTATCATTAAAGAGATATCTAAACATGATTACGGTCCTTTATCAGAAGAGTTTGCACTTGCCTCGCGTCAGATAACGGCAGGCACATCAGTGGAAGATGCGTTATCGGACATCGCGGAGAGGAATAATTCGCTTCTTCTCGAACGTGCGGTTAACCTGTTGATCTACGGTTACCAGGTTGGAGGTAATATGTACCACGCCCTCAGAGAAACCGCCGAGGACATGTTTTCTCTGTTCGCATTGATCCGCGAGCGTAAGGCGGCTCTCGCCCTTCAGAAGTATACGATGTTACTTGGCGGTGCAGTGCTCGTTCCGATGATACTGGGAATAGTGCTTCAGGTAACCGGCGGTCTGGATATCTCCTCGATTTCCACGTACTTCGGTAAAAACGTTGACCCGTCAATGATCCTTGAGACCAGTCAGAAGGCGATCCAGTTCTACCTCGTGATCTACGCAGCCATTACGGGTTATCTTATCGCTTCACAGGAAGGCGAAACGCGTAAGGCACTCATCTATTTTCTGTTCATGAGCATAACCGCTTTGATCCTGTTCAACATAAGCATGAACCTGAAGTTCATGTGATTCCATGCCTTTGCGGAGACACGTTTTCACTGGAACAAAATTTAAAAATATTCCACTACGCTGGAACATTTTTATGTTGATAAGCACCAGACTGTAGAAGTACAAGAGGGTATGGAGTGGGAAAAGGAATTCGCAGCAGCAAAAAGAAGCGAGAGATTTTTAAACCTTATTCTCCTAGGGATATCATGACAATCGAATTCCATCTCGTGAAACGTCCCAGATTGAAGAATCCTGTGCTGATAGAGGGTTTGCCGGGGTTAGGATTGGTAGGTACGATTGCGGCGAGTTATCTGGTCGAAAAACTGGATATGAAACTCCTCGGGTTTGTGAAGAGCCCGCAGTTCCCGCCGATAATTGCCATACATAATTTTACACCGATGTACCCTGTCAGGTTGTACTATTCGACAAAACACAACCTTATTGTTCTGTTGTCCGAGTTTGTCATACCTATGGACCTGGTTCCTGAGTTTGCAGAGGCGCTACTGGAATTCGGTAAGAAGATGAAGGTTTCCCGGATAATCTCTCTAGGTAGTATTACCATTAAAGGTGAACAGGACACCATCTACGGGATAACTACTGATCAGGTTTTGGCTAAAAAACTGCTCGATAACGATGTAGAACTGATCAAGGAAGGCGCTACAACCGGTGTAACCGCGATACTGTTGGCCGAGAGCGTGTTTTCCAGGTTACCCACAACCTCTCTGCTTGCAGAGGCCCATGCCGAGTACGCCGACCCGCGCGGTGCTGCCATGGTGTTAGACGTTCTCAACAAGGTGTTGGACCTGAAGGTGGACCTTGTCGAACTCGAAAAAGAGGCGAAACTGATAGAGAGCAAGATGAAGGAGATCATCGCAAAAAGCGCGGCCATAAAGGAGAAGTACAAACATATGCAGGAAGTGTCCTCTATGTACGGATAACTTTTTTAATCCCTGCCGGAACTTCCTATGACCTACATCCTTCATTAATTTTTTAAACGGTTTAATCAAAATTAAATACATCTTGCCGGGGTGGCGGAACCAGGTAACGCGCACGACTTGAGAACAGGTCAGGATATCGTGTGCCCGTAAGGGCTTGGGGGTTCAAATCCCTCCCCCGGCGTAAAGGTGATGTTTATGGAGGAAGAGATAAAGTTTAGAGAGGTCTCGGAAGCGGTTTGGGAAATGGATAGGACCGGTGACATGCGCGTGCCCGTTCGGATAATCGCGGTTAAACCGCTTCTCGAACAGATGAGACGTGACCGCACTTTTTGGCAGATCAGGAACGTTGCATCGATGCCGGGGATCGTTAAGCACGCTCTCGTCATGCCCGACGGTCACGAGGGATACGGATTTCCCATAGGCGGGGTAGCAGCGTTCGATGCCGATGAAGGGATCATCTCACCGGGAGGTGTAGGTTACGATATAAACTGCGGTGTCAGACTTGTCACAACTCCGTTGACGTACGATGACGTGAAACCTAAGATCGGACTGTTAATCCGTGAATTATTCAAAAACGTGCCGAGCGGTGTAGGGTCCAAGGGCAAGTTGAGGTTATCGCGACAAGAGTTGGAGGAGGCGTTGGTCGGAGGTGTTGAATGGGCGATCGAACAGGGTTACGGTAGACCTGAAGATGCGGAACATTGCGAAGAGAACGGTAGAATGGAAGGTGCAGACCCTTCAGCGGTTTCGGACCGTGCTATAAAACGCGGGTTACCGCAGTTCGGAACGCTCGGTGCCGGGAACCATTTTCTTGAAGTTCAGAAGGTTTCGGACGTCTTCATACCTGAGATAGCAGAACGGTTCGGTTTATCCGAGGGTCAGGTTGTTGTTATGATCCATTGCGGTTCCAGAGGGTTCGGTCATCAGGTGTGCGACGATTACATACGTGTGATGCTCCGCGCATCCGAGAAATACGGTATCAGACTCCCTGACAAAGAGTTGTGTGCTGCACCTATTAAGAGCAGGGAAGCGGAGAACTACATCAAAGCTATGAAATGTGCGGTCAATTATGCCTTTACCAACCGTCATATCATCATGCATTGGGTCAGAGAAACGTTCGACCATGTGTTCGGCAGAGGAACGAGCGATGAGATGAACCTGGTTTACGATGTAGCCCATAACATCGCCAAGTTCGAAGAGCACGATGTTGACGGTAAACGTATGCAACTCGTAGTTCACAGGAAGGGTGCGACACGCGCGTTTGCAGCAGGCAGACCCGAGTTACCGATGGCTTACAGAGATATCGGTCAACCCGTCCTGATACCGGGGAGCATGGGAACCGCATCGTACGTTCTTGTTGGTAAAGAGGAGGGTATGAGAACTTCTTTCGGTTCGACGTGTCACGGCGCAGGCCGCGTTATGTCCCGTCACGCAGCGGTTCGCAGTTATCCGTGGTCTACAGTCAAGGAATCGTTGTCAAAGAAAGGGATAACGCTGATCGCGGCGGACAGAAGGGTTATATCTGAGGAAGCACCGCAGGCTTACAAAGACATCGACCTTATTGTGAAAAGTGTTGCCAAGGCTGGGATCAGCGACATCGTGGCGAAGATGGTCCCGATAGGTGTTGTAAAGGGGTAAATCCAGAGAGATTAACCTATCATGCTTTAAACTTTTTGTTTCTTTTTTAAACCATGGTCATAGTACCTACCGAACTGAAAACCAAGTTTGATGAGGTAAACAGGTTGGCGGCCAAGGTTGACCGCGTTAGAAGTATCGATGCGCTTAAGAAGATAGAACGTTCCGTTTTCTCCGAGTTGGAACGGTTGAGTACAGAACTTTCTGTTGCGAGCACGTCTGTGAACAACCTTTTACTTGACGAAGAACTTGCCCGTCTATCTTCAGAGTATCTGAAAGCAAGACGGTCGAATGATACTGAACATCTAAAGAAGGTCATCAGGTCGATGTATTTTGTTGAACACATGTACAACCGTCCGGTAGTACGTAAGGAAACGGCGTATACGGTCCTTCGAAACCATATACAATCCGTTATCGAACGTAAACGCTTCCAACTTTCTGCAGGTCGCGTTGTTAGAGCCCTTGAACGCGGCGGACCCGTTGAAATACTTCTGGACCGGCGCGATTTAAAAGTGGTGTTTGAAGGCAAGAAATTCGTCTACCGAACCGTCGATGTGTGGAGGTATTTCGATGATGTGTTCAATCTGGAAGAGAACGGTATCACCGGTACGAGTTCCGTACCTATCAAGATCATCGTTGAACGACAGGGTGACATCTATCGTGTTTCCGTACATAAAAAGAGAGTGGAGAACAACATAGTTCAGGTAGACATCTCCGAGTATACGGTTCCTGTTTATTCAACACCTATCATGTAGGGTACAAGTCTTCCGTATTCGGAGTAAGCGTATTTTATTACGTCGTACGGGTGCGTAGGCACACCCGTGAACCTTCTTTCGACTCCGTTTTCGTTATAGTACAACGATGCAGACCCCCCACCGTCGAGATTGAGCACGAACACTCCGCCCGCGTTCTTCATACGTACTGCAAACTCTCTCAACGTGACCTTATCCCTGACGAATCCCACCATCATCAACCCTTTCTTATCCCAACCTAGGGCAAGCCTAGAGGCTTTTATTCTGTCGTCCAAACCGCTGACAACCGACCCGTTTGCTACCAATCTAGGCCCTGCTTCTATGCACATATGGACATCGCGTACGGATTTGGCGAAGTAAAGGTTGAATTTGGTTAATGATAGGACACCGTTCTTGTAAACGCATAACAGGTATGCCCAGTTCGTTGGCAACGGTCTACTGAAAACTACTTTTCCGCGATATATGACACGGCCCTCCACGGTAAACCCTTTGGTTTTCGAATAATGGAAGAACCCTCCGTTAAAACCCAATCTTAACCCTCTTAGTTTTGCTTCCTTTATCACATATCCGCCTTTTGGTAGAAAATTGAACAGTTTTAACTGTAACGGATCGATATGTGTTATGATCACCGTACCGTCAGGATGTTCATCCATTCTCATGTTCACACCTGAAGTTTAAGTTTCAGAAGGATTCTGTTGACTTCTTTGAGTATATCCTTTTCCCTTTCATTGAGTTCTGTTCCGAACCGTTCTGTCAGTATACGGATCTGGTTTAACGGTATATACGAGTAGAGGGTCGAATCTTCGGTCACATCCTTTCCGAACACAACGTCATCCATCGAGATAGCAACCTGCATACCTCCTACTGCCTCCTGGATACTGTTACCTTCGGATTGTATCCCTTTTATCTTACCTATTATTTTACCGTCCTCGGTCATCAACGTATACCCAGGTTTTATCTTCCCTCCTATGACCTCTATTCCGAACACTGCAGGTTTTGAAACTCTGAAACAGCAACCCGATAGAACCTTTATCTTGGCCGGCCATTGGATGTTCGCTTCCAACATCCTCTTTTCTCTCTCTTTTTCTTCTTTGACCCATATCTTATACCTGTCCACGAGGTCGTAAACAACATTACTCTCTATGATCGGGATCTCCTCCTTCTTCGCAGTTTCGCGGGCATCTTCAGTGACTCCTACGTTGAACGCGACCACAACACCCAAATACTTGTCCTTATCCCTAACACTTTCTGCTTCTATCACATCCTTTTTCGTAACCTTACCGATGTCCACAGACCTTACAGGTATATTTTCATTGTTGAAGAGTTTGAGTAATGCTTCAGCAGACCCTAACGTGTCCGCTTTTATGATCACTCCTTCCTTTTCCGATTTGACCAAAACGTTGTTGACGGTTGAATACAGTTTTTTGCTCAGTTCCTTTTCATCGACCCCTTCATCGACCCCGCTGAAAGGTGACCCGGGAACAACATCTTCTATGTCGGCGGCAAGTATCTTGACCCCTGCAGCCGCTACGGCTTTATCTATATTTATAAATCGTTTATCTCCTTTAGCCTGTCCGGGAAGCACGGGTTTGAACAACCCGCGCACCTTGACCTTTTTTGTACCCGTCAGTGTAACTACCATTATTGTGTCCCCTTTTCTTAACGTGCCGTCGTAGATGATCGCATCGACAGTTGTTCCCAACCATCTGTCCTCTTTGACTTCTAGAATGGACCCTTTTGCAGGTCCAGAAACCTCTAATTTGAGGTTTTCCTCGAGATACTTCTGGCTCAAACCGGCAATGTACAGTAGGAATTCCGCTAACCCTTCACCGGTTTTTGCGGATAACGGAAATACCATAACCTGTTTTGTAGGGTCGGTGATCCTATCAAACCGTTCTGCATTGAACCCGTATTCTGCGAGCCTGCCTATTATCTCATACAACCGTTCATCGAGAAGGCGTTTCGTTCTTTCGTTCTGTCTGTTGAAGGATTCCGTGAAAGAGTAGGTATCCTGCGGTACCCATCCTTCTATCAGGTCTATCTTGTTGGCCGCTACGACGAAAGGTACCCTGTGTTGTTTAAGTATGTTGATCGATTCTACCGTTTGATTCTGTATCCCTTGCATTACATCTATGACAAGAACACCGAGGTCGGCCAATGCTCCGGACCTTTCTCTCAACGATGTGAAGGCTTCGTGACCGGGCAGGTCTATGAACAATAACCCGGGAATCTTCAGTTCGATACGGTACCTTTCGATGATCTTCCTGCATATCTTTTTAACAACTTCGATTGGAACCTCGCTTGCGGAGACATGCTGCGTTATGGCACCCGCCTCTTTCTGGGCGACTACCGTCTGTCTGATCTTATCGAGTATCGACGTTTTGCCATGGTCAACATGCGCGAGCATCGAGATGATAGGTTGTCTCAACATGTTCTAATGATTCCACCTCCACATTTAAAATCCTTAGGATGTTTTTATGAGACGGATGCTTTATGAGACATTGTTACGGCAGATTTAAAAACATATCTTATCATCATATATAACATGCCGAGTTATCGCTCAACCGGTGGAAAGAGGGTTGAGAGGTCCGAAGAATATTTTCCAAAGTATTTCGTTTCCGTTGAGAAGCAGGGACATTCTCACCCACTACGGATAGCAAAGGTTCCGGCGCCTTTGTTAGAGAAAAAACTCGCTGAACGACTGGCAGACGACCCGTATCCTCTGAAACCGTTCAAATCCTACAACATAAGGGTGGAGATCGACGGAAGAAGGGATATATTGCCTATGAAGGTGTTCGTGGTTCCGACGGATGTGCAATCTCTCATCGGTTTGGACGGCATGTATCCGATCTATCCGCTCATCATAACGGCCCGGCATTTCAGTTATCTTCCCGGACATTTCAAGAGGTCGCGTATCCGGTACGAGATGGATAGGATACTTATGCGATGGGCGGACCACGGGTACACGGCTCATGTTTATCTCCCTTCTTATTACCAGAGGTCGGATGAACGGTTCTCCTTTGGTGAGTTTAAAACCTTCTTGGAATGGTTGAACATCTGCACAACTCATTCGAATAATCTTGGGAGAAAATTTTCCGTGACGTTTTTCATCCATCCTTCCTTCCCTATCGACTTATCAGCCCATCTCCCACCTCCTCACAGGGTCGAAATCAAAGAGTATAATTTGACAGTGAACGGCACGTTTTGGGTAGCCAGACGGTTCGATAACAAAGCAGAAGTCCTTGTTTCTTCATACCGTCCGTTCATCGAGACGGAAGAATCTTACGAATCATTCGTATTCTTCTTTTCGCCCCTTTACGAGGTTAAAGAGTTGTTTCAGACCGCTGATAGGGTCACATAGATTCCAGAACATGTTCTATGTCCGACAGTTGTGCAATGTAGGCATCCGCACCAGGTAATTCGTCTTTAGAAAATGTGTTGGTGACGGCAACGACAAACGCACCAGACCTCACGGCGGATTTTACTCCTATGATGCTGTCTTCAACGATAACCGTTTCCTCGGGTAACGTTTCCATGATCGTCATTGCGTACATGTAGGGCCACGGGTCCGGTTTACCTCTCAATATCTCATCTCCGGTTACCACTACTTCGAAGAACTGTCGAAGTCTTTTTCTTTTGAGCAGACGTTCGGTCAGCCATCTGTCCGTGGATGTGACCAATCCCAACAGATACGATTTTTTGAGTTTTCTGAGCGTTGTTATAACGGTTGGGAACAGTTTCGGATCGTTTTTGAGATAGAGTAAACCCCTCTCCCTTTTGAACCGTTGCCCCAACCGCTCCGGTAACCCCTTTTTATACAGGTACTTCAATATGTCCTTCAACGGTTTACCTCGGATGTGATTGTCGTACTCATCAGTGTTCCATACCAACCCGTATTTTTTGAACAGATGTTCGTGTACCTTTATCCATGCAGGTTCGGAGTTAATCAGTACACCGTCCATATCGAACAGTATCGATTTGATCATCTGACCCACCGGCAATAGAAGATTGTTTTGTGAGCTTAACACGAGTAAACCTTTTATAAATGTTGTGTGTGTAGATAAAAGATAAATTTTCAAACGGTTTTTGGAGGGAGCATATTTGTTATGGATGTAACCTAGAGAGTTTTGAAATTTTTTGGAAGTGATGATTATGAAGTTTAAGTTTTTAGGTGGTGCGCGTCAGGTCGGAAGAAGCGCGGTTCTGGTGGAGACAGACATACGGTTTCTTTTAGATTACGGTGTAAAAGTGGAACACGGGGAAGGTGAAAACATATTCCCCGAACCTTTCGGTGACCCTGTCGAGTTGGCAGTGATATCGCATGCTCATCTTGATCATTCTGGTTTTATCCCGGCACTTTTCGATACCGGAAAACCGCGGATTTTAGGCACTCCCCCTTCCAAAGCGCTCATAGAACTTTTGTTGGAGGACTCGATCAAACTGATGGAGGAATTACCGTACAAGCTGTCAAGTTTTAAGAAATCTCTCCGTCATTTCCAACCCATAAATTTTGATGAAACCTTCTACCGTGGTGATACGACATTTACCCTTAGGTATGCTGGGCATATTACTGGCGCTGCGATGATAGATGTGGAATACAAAAACCATCGTATCCTTTACACCGGCGATTTTAGTTGGCGTGAGACGGAACTTCACAGCAAACCCGACTATCCGCCGGACAGGGATTCCATAGATATACTGATCATAGAATCAACGTATGCAAACAGGGACCATCCGCCTCGCAAAGACCTTGAGAAGGCTTTTTATGAAGATGTGCGTTCTACCTACGAATCAGGTGGTCATGTTCTCATACCTGCGTTTGCTGTAGACAGACAACATGAAATAATAAGCGTCTTACGGAAATACGATAGAAAAAACAGACTACCCATATACATGGATGGGATGTCTAAGAAAGCCACTAAGATTATGATGAGGTATCCCGAGTATATAAAGGATTTTAAGACGTTCAAACGCAGGATCGAATCCGCTACACCGGTTACAAGTTCGCGGATGCGTGCCCGTGTGTTGGACGAACCCTGTGTTATCGTTTCGACAGCAGGGATGTTGTCAGGCGGTCCTGCACTCTACTACATTCTTCGTCTCAATCCTAAATCAAAGGTTATATTTGTAGGATACTGTGTTGAAGGAACGAACGGGTGGTATCTCCAGAATAAAGGCGTGTTCTTCATGGAGGACGGTACAGAAGCACGGGTTGACCTTCCGGTCGAATACTACGATTTTTCTGCGCATGCGGGTCGTAGCGAACTCTTCGAATTCGTACGCGGTGTAAACCCAGAGAAAGTGTTTGTTATGCACGGTGATGAAGACAATGCGGTGGATTTTGCCGATGAACTTGCATTGGAAGGTTTTGATGCGGTTGCACCTAAAATCAACGATACTTTTGAAATCTAAACCTAGGTATTGCGAATCGGTACTCACACGTTTCTGAGCCTGACGTCCCTGACAAACTTTTTGCAACGGGTTGCGATACCTTCCAACACTTTTCTACTGTACGGAGGGATCTTGTTAAACGATGGGTCGATCAACGAATCGCTGTGTTTGAACTGTTGGATATAGTATCTTTTAGCACCTCTTATCATCTTTGCAATACGCACTACATCAACAGGTCTGTGAATCGTAGGTACGACCGTTGTTCTGAACGCGTATTCCTTCATACCCCTTTTAATAAGTCTGATACTTCTTTTGATATCTTTGATGTCCACATCGACACCAGTAGCCCTCTTGTACAGTTCGGTATTGTATCCTTTCACATCCATCTCTACGTAATCGATAAGGCGGTGTCCTATGAGATGTTCCAGCATGTCCGGGTTACTACCGTTCGTTTCCAAGGCAACAGAAAACCCCTCCTTCTTCACCTTTTCTAGAAAATCGGGTAGTTCCCTATGTATCGTGGGTTCACCGCCCGACACGACTAAACCGTCTATCCAATCCCTGTGTTTCCGCATATAGTTCAGGACTTTTGTTTCGGAGATTTTCGGTAGAGCAGGAGAATTGAACACCAGGTCTCTGACATAGCACCAGGGACATCTGAAGTCGCATCCCCCGGTGAACGCTATGCTTGCAACCTTGCCAGGATAATCTACCAGCGACAGTTTTTTGAACCCCCTAAACCACATCATACGTCTTCCTCTCCTTGAACTCCTGTTGTTTACCCGGATTCCAGTTGGATACTGGTTTGAAGTATCCGACTACCCTGCTGTATACCTCAGTTCTACCGTGGCATATCGGACATTCATGCTGTTCACCAGCAAAATAACCGTGTTTTGGGCATACAGAATAGGTGGGTGTGATGGTTATGTAGGGAAGTCTTGTGTTAAACATGACCTTTTTAACAAATGCTTTACAACTGTCTGGGTCGCATCGTTCACCGATAAAGGCATGGAAGACGGTTCCTCCGGTATACAAGGTCTGTAAGGATTCCTGGTGACGCATTGCATATATCACGTCATCGGTTTTGTCGACAGGTAACCAAGTAGAATTGGTGTACCGCGGCACTTTCTCGCTTGCAGTGATGATCTTAGGATACTTCTTCTTATCGATGAGTGCCAGACGGTAAGAGGACCCTTCGGCAGGCGTAGCTTCCAGGTTGTACAGGTTGCCCGTCTCTTCCTGAAAATCACTCAACCTTCTCCTTATGTATTTCAGTACCTTCTCAGCAAACCGTTTGCCATGCTTAGTAGATATGTCTTCGCCGAAAAGGTTCAAACATGCCTCGTTCATACCTACCAATCCGATGGTAGAAAAATGGAACTTCAGGGTTCCGAGATATCTCTTCGAGTACGGTATCAGGCCGTTATCCATGTTCTTTTGGACCAGTTTTCTTTTTATCTCAAGGGAATCTTTGGCTATCTCCAACAGTTCGTCCAGTCTATCGAAGAATTCCGATTCGTCTCTTGACAGATAACCCAACCGTGGCATGTTGATCGTTACAACGCCTACAGAACCGGTCATTTCACCAGAACCGAACAATCCACCGGTTACGTTTCGTCTTAACTCTCGGAGGTCGAGTCTAAGGTGACAACACATACTTCTAATGTCGCTGGGGTCCATATCACTGTTCACAAAGTTTGAGAAATACGGAAGGCCGTATTTGGCTGTTACTTTGAATATTAGGTCCGCGATGTCCGAATTCCAATCGAACTCTTTAGTTATGTTGTACGTGGGAATGGGGAAAGAGAACGGTCTACCGCGCATGTCGCCTTCGAGCATTACCTCCAGAAACGCTCGGTTGAACATGTCTATCTCATCCTGAAAATCTTGGTATGTGTCTTTCTGTGTTTTGCCGCCTACGATGACCGGTTCTTGTTTGAGGTCGTGAGGAGGTATGATGTCAAGTGTTACATTTGTGAACAGGGTTTGACCGCCCCAACGTGATGTAACGTTCAGATTGAATATGAATTTCTGGATATCCTGTTTAACCCGCTTGTAACTCAACCTGTCTTTTGCGATGAACGGGGCGAGGAACGTGTCTACAGAGTTGAACGCCATCGCACCCGCCCATTCGTTCTGTAACGTACCCAAGAAGTTAACAGATTGCATCAATGCGGTATCGAAATGTTTTGCAGGAGCGGATTCGACCCTACCCTCTACACCGTTGAACCCTTCCATAAGGAGTTGTCTTAAAGACCATCCTGCACAGTATCCTACAAGGCCAAAGGGTAGGTTGTGGATATGCAGGTTACCGTTTATATGCGCCTTTGATATCCTTTTAGGATACACCCTATCCAATACGTATTTCTCTATTACGTTACCCCCCATCCTGAGGAAAAGTCCGCTGAAAGAGTACGCAACATTACTGTTCTCCCGAACTATCCAAGAGGTTTTATTGAGATAACCCTCAACCCATGCATCAACATCAGTCATACAGAGGAATGAAAGATGTCAAGAATTTTAAAACTATCGAAGATGTGCGTTTTTGTGATTTGAATAGATCCGGATTAACCGTGGGAGAATTAGGTTTTCCGCCGAACTGTCTACCTACTCTCACTACACTTTCCTTTATCCTTCTGCACATATCTCCAAAAATTTATCCATAAATCATGCCCATAAACATTGAAAGGACCAAATGCTCGCGACATATCCTGCCGCATTTTCAAACCCTTACTCCGAACATTGTCAGATGCTAGAATAAGAGATCATCTGATGAGCAGCCCTACCCAGCATGTTTGTTACAATCTTGCTGAACTCTGTTCAGCATGTTCTACGAACACACACATTTTTAAAATTTCTCTGGTTTCTAATTTTGGTGATCAGATGGATAAGAAGGTAGTTCTTCTAATCTTGGCCATGTTTGTTGGTTTGATCGTAGGCAAAGGGATTATGGCTGACCTTCCTGTCGTCTCGAGTTCGAAAGCACCTCCCACTCCGGACTTTTCCACGTTCAAGGTTGAGGAACTTACTGCTGGTAACTCTAAACTCATGTTGATCAACTGTTCTCCTCCATACCAACCCTTCACCCTTCATCTGAATAGGGGATGGAACCTCATCTCTATACCGGGATGGGACCCCACTGGTAATCAGTTCACCAGCATGTTCCCACCGACTGTCTTCGGTGCTTACTACTACGACCCGTGGTCTCGGTCTTATAGGATTACTTCTCGTTTGATTCTGTGTTACGGATACTGGGTCTTCTCAACAGATGACCAAGATGTAGATATGTGTATCAACCCACAGTGCGTCTGTTGTTATAACCTCACAACCGGTTGGAGTATGATAGGTGCTCCATGGGGATTGAGTTCCCCGGGACCTGGTTTCTATTTCGGTTATGATAGTAGTACACACAGTTATTACACCCCTTCCAACTTAGAAGGTGGAAACGGGTACTTCTTCTATAACTCAGAGAGTTCTCCGTACTTCTGTATCAACTCAACATCCTACCCCTGTGTTAACCGGACAACAACCTTGATCATCTGTGAGAACCGAAGTATAACCATACCTCCCGAGTTCTCAGATGAACCGTTCACACCCATCCATAATTATACTGAGGATGAATGTTGTTGGTGTGTTGAAGGGTATAACTATCTAATCTCTCGCGGTTATTCTGTATCTCCAGACTGGTGGTTTGACGATTGTTGGGCGATAGGTCCAGCCTCCTTAGCCTACCAGGTGACTGGAAATTCTACCCTTGTGAGTCAACTGTTAGCCTATCTCAACACAACCTGTATCCCCACCGAGTATTTTGGGAACGAATCGGAAAATGAAAGTTGTCTTAACATCTCAGTAGATAAAGGATGGAACCTCATCTCTTCGCCCTATCAAGATACAAAACTCCATCCTTCGGGAGTTGTCTATTCTTATTCTAACGGTAAATATCTTCCTGTTAAGGTGATGGTTCCCGGTATGGGGTATTGGTATTACTCTAAGGTGA
Organism: Candidatus Micrarchaeota archaeon; assembly: GCA_021163225.1. NCBI lineage: Archaea > Nanobdellati > Microcaldota > Microcaldota archaeon. The sequence goes on from JAGGXE010000052.1 coordinate 21,624, forward strand.
GACAGAACCTAACCCTCTGCGGTAAACCGACCGATATCAAACTAACCATCTCTAAAGGACGATCGTACATCGGAGTTCCTGATGACCTATCAGTATCAACCCTTCAGTCTCAGGTTAAAGGTAAACTGTTGGTTTACGAATATCGGAATAGAACATATTCAACAGTAGATGTGTTACATCCTGGGCATGGTTACATGGTTGAATACGACGGTCCTGAAACTACACTTATCTTATCTCACGCGCGACCAAGACCCGAATGGCCACCTGTGTGCGTACATGCAACTTCATATCGACTTGAACCAGGAACCAACATTATCTATATTCCAATAACAACTGCAAGTGGAATTTGGTTTGACAGTTATTCTGTTGGATCTTCCCTTCCACTATCTACAAGTTCTCTCCCATCGTATATCAATGTCTATCAGATTACACATTCTCCTTGGGGTTGGGGCACGTCCCCTGTCACTTCCTTAGATGGAAGAGGAGCGTATATTATAGGCAATGCTGATTCAAGAACGCATGTGCTAACTATTTGTGGTAACAGTTGGTTGTGTAGAGATTACTCTTACACCTCTTTCCTTAATATTACTTTGAATTGTAGTGACGAAGGTGTTTGGATCCCCCTGTTTATTCCGTATTTAGATAGACCTTCGGACAGAATAACTGTAGGCGAACTTGCAAACTGCCTTGGGTCTGACCATCCTACACTTTATGAATTAGATCCTTCTACACCGGTAAGCAGCATAGGATCTCATACAAGTGAAACGGGTGATGGTCTTCTGCCAGTACCAAGTTCCTACCCGATTTTTGGAGGAGGCGTTTATTTTGTTCATTATCCAGATTGTGATTTAGGTTATCTGTCTACTCTCGGGGGTAGGTTCTCCGATTGTCTAGATTTTTGTGATTATGAATGTGTGGACGAAGACCATGGTATTAATTCATACATAACTGCCTCTACATATCTTCAGAGCGAAACTGGAGATGTTTTTAGTATGCATACTGACAGATGCGTGCCAGATGGATCACTTATAGAGTACTACTGTTACAATAATACAATACAGTCTACAACAGTCCCTTGTGTTGAGGGTTGTTTTGAAGGATCATGCGAGCATACATGCGAGGATCACGATTCAGGTCTCGATTACTTCACACCCAGTTATGTAACAACCGAATCTGGCGATATGGATGATTACTGTAATTTGGACCACACAGGTCTGTTTGAATCCTACTGTAATGATGACGATATACCTATGAGCGTTTTCGTGCACTGTACTTGTATGGAAGATTCTTATGGTCGCGGATATTGCACGGAGGAGCCGGAAGAACCTCCTGAAGGCTGCACAGATTACGACGATCTCTACAACCATAATTCACCAAACGAGCTGTTAGAGGGTTCTTCTGCAGCAGACACTACAGGATACTATTATGACACATGTGTGGATGATCATACAATTCAGGAAGCGAACTGCGGTCCGGATGGGTTCTATTACTCAACCGTGCCATGTCCGGATGGAACCGTCTGCATAGAAAGTCCTACTGGTGATTACTGCGGTACTCATTGTGGTGACGACATCTGCGAGCCCGAGTATGGAGAAGATATACACACATGTCCAGAGGACTGTGGTTGTGTTCCAGAACCCGGTTTTGAAGGTATAGAGACTACTAAATATTTCCCTCTGAACGTGGAGGTGGCGATATACTGGCATGACATGACTTTCCTCCATTCATTTGAACATAACCCGAACTACTTCCTGGTAACCCAAGAGGAGATCTATCCAGGTGATCCAACACCACCTGGTGTTCCGTCCGGTAGGTACACACACTACACAGTAAGGATGGAGGACGTTCTACCCGGGGAATGCGATCTGAACGATTTTGTGATGGACATCTATTTAGAACCGTACGGTGGAGATACATCCTTAGGACGAGATATATATTTCGTTAAACGTTCTTCAAGTTCCGCAGCTGAGTTCGATATCGTTACTGTAACCTTTCACAACACAGTAATAGGACTCTATGATTACGACGACCCGCATTGTTCAGGAGACGGAACAACTCCTTGTAGAACGCGAACACATACAGATCCTCTCTTAGGTGTAACTCTTTGGAGGAATGCAAATTACGGTGTACCACCCGGGTCGGTCAGACATCTGAAGATCTGGCAGGATTGAGAATGTCCTGTCTCAGCGGCTCAGCAACCGATGTTTTCTGATATAGACGTATATGAAGATTACTGTTATGACTATCAGACACATTTCCATTAATAGATGGAAAAAGGTACATAGGATTTTCCTCTGACCTCAACACGGTTTGGGAACACTTCAACAGCATAAGAAAAAGAAATATTCCCCCGATATTCATTCCCGTTAAGTCTTGCAATATTTACGTCCGGGACAACAGTTATTCGGTAGATCTGTATCTCTCCACCATCGTAATGTTTTCGGTTTGCAACATAAAAGAACGACTTACCGTTTTCCATCCTGCTCGCAGGTTCAACACATTCCCCGATATCCATCTCATCGGCATCCTTAGGTTTTATTACCAGAAAAAAACTGTATCTGTTAAAGTAATGTCTGATAAAATGATGAGATCCCATTTTCCATAATGCCTCTAATACTTCCGGGGACGTTCTGATGTTTCTACGAATCTCCCATTTGCAATTGTACGGTGAGTTACATCTGTTCCACATTTTATACGCTTCTCCATCGACTGTATCAACCGAAACACGCGTATCCAACGGCATGTGAAAATAACTGGTATAAGGATAACCTTCTCCTTCAATATCAAAGACCCACACCTCTTCGTCCTCTCCGTAGAGTTCTTCAAAAGGAACGGGATGTTATCTTCGTTGAAATAGGTGAGATTAATCTCTCCTCTCCTTTGCACCCTCGCCGATCCACTCGGTACGCCTCCCGATGCACCGGCATAGGTTAAAGCTATCAGAAGGACACAGATGATCACAGTAAAAAGTTTATGCATGATATTGCTGACTGACACACATTAATAAATATTGCTTTATTGTTTTCTGATTCATGCCTTTACGGTCATTTGGTAACCTCTCCAGATCGTATTTGTGAATAATTCTTTATGAAATTAATCCATGACTCGAAGACGAAGTAAAAAGAGAGGTATACGGGTTGGTTATCTGGGAGACATAAGTACGGATGGGAGAATGAAGATGAGACCAAGGATAGCGGTATAAAACGTAATCCTCTACATTGAGTTAATCAACATTTATTCACAATCGCACTTCATACTTAAGCGTGCGAAAGGTTTAAATAATAGAAAGATTTTTAAATGATCGTTTCACAAACTTTTATAAAACTTTCTTTTATGCGAGGTGGGTTTATGGCTTCATCGAGGAGCGGTTCTGCAAAAAGGAGGTCTAAAACGAAATCAACCAAATCCAAATCTTCTTCTGCAAAGTCACGGTCTCTTCCCAAAACACCTAAAAAGCACGTGTCCGAAGAAATGCAGTGTCCTGTCTGCGGTAGCACCAACATTAAGATAGATTATGAGAGGGGAGAGGTCGTGTGTGGTGACTGCGGATATGTGGTAAGTGACCATATCATTGATTTCGGTCCGGAGTGGCGTGCGTTTGACAGTGAGCAAAGGGAGAGGCGTGCGAGGGGTGGTGCACCCATTAGATACATGCGTCCGAACAAAGGTTTGGTGACAGAGATCGACCAATACAACAGGGATATTCGTGGTGCTAAGATATCTCCCAAGAAACAGGCTCAACTCCATAGGATCAGGAAATGGCATAAGAGGACGTCCGTGGCAAGCCCTATGGAACGTAATCTTACCATCGCTCTCGGCGAGTTGGACCGTATAGCATCGTATCTCGGACTGTCCGAAAGCACAAGGGAGACGGCGGCGCTTCTTTACAGAAAGGCCGTCAAAGCAGAACTGATCAGGGGACGGCTTATCGAGAGCGTTGTGGCTGCGGTAGTGTACGCGGTGTGTCGGATGCAGGGAATTCCGCGGACGCTTGACGAGATAGCACAGGTCTCAGGTATCGAGAAGAAGGAAATAGGTCGTGCTTATCGTTTCCTGAGAAGAGAACTGAATCTGAACGTTCCGTTGACAGACCCGGCCAGTTATGTGCCGAAGTTCTGTTCCGCACTAGGTTTATCCGGCAAGGTGCAGGAGAAGGCGATCGCTTTGCTTAAGAAAGCCATGCGTAAAGGACTGATATCGGGTAGGGGGCCTACCGGCGTAGCGGCAGCGGCCGTGTATATAGCCAGTGCTATGATGGGTGAGAGAAGGACGCAGAAGGAGGTTGCGGACGTGGCGGGTGTGACAGAAGTAACGATCAGGAATCGGTACAGGGAGCTTAAGAAGGAACTCAAACTGAAAGTAGAACTTTAACATCTGTATTCTTCTTTTTTTGTTCCTGTTCTTTCAATCTACCGCATCGTCTCTCTCTTCAAAACACTGCTTGTAATAACCACTGTCCGGGTCATCCGGATAGTAACTGTAACATCCTTCACCGTGTTTGTCAACATAGGCATAGTACAAGGCGATGATCTTGTCAGGGTCCTCAAACACGTCACCGGCGGTACCGGAATAACTCCTCACAACGTTTCTGCAATCTGTGTTGAAGAGAAATCTTTTGATCTTGTCCGGACTACCGCAACCGTCGTGAACACCCGTCCCTCTGCGTGAGAAGAACTCATCGATCAGGTCTTCCATTTCTAATTCGCCGTTGACGTATCCGTAGACCGCAAGATAATTGATCACCCAGTCCCTATCTTTTCTTTCATCCAATCCTATATCTTCAAAATCGAGTCCGTCATTCTCTGCGTTGTCAAGGACGTACGAGAACGCTTCGTGATACAGGTTTGCCATTTTTCTACCTATCTCCGGATAGTCATCACCTGTTATGTTATGGATTGCGTACATGAGGAAGGGGTCAACATCGTACCTGTCCGATTCTACTACTAGGTAGTTCCCCTTATCATCGTAGTCCCTAAGAGTCAAAGAGCACACCGCAATACCCGACCCCCTCTCTGGTGCGATATAATTGTCAATATAATCATCGTGTCTAGCCCCTATACTTTGAGCCGGTGACCCGCTCATCGCATTCTTCAGATTTGATGGCGGATCATCGTGAACATCGCACGGCATGAACGTACCGTTCCATTTATGTGATGCGATGAAATCGTTGCCCATCGGTAACAGAACGTCATCCAGTATAGAATCGTTGTACGAATATGTTGCTTCTGCAGGCGGTTTAACCGACCCGTAGAATACATCTATCACAGATGCACCAAGCCCAGTATGAAGATAACAGGAGAGACCGAACCCGTTCCACGGGAACACTACTTCCGAGACCATCGATATCGGTATTTCCGTAGAACCCGTTTTCAGCAGTTTTTCTGTATAATACCCGTAATGGTTGACCAACCATGCAGTGGCCTGAAGTCTTCTTATCTGCGTCGGATCGCTCCCGTCCACGGCTCCGAAGTACTGATTGAACACCCCAAACCCGGATACGTTACAATATGGATTGTTGTTATAGGGTTCGTTGAAGTTGCAGACATGCATACCGAACACGCCGCTCGCAACAAGGTTCGGAATATCATGATAAAATATGTTGTACGTATGAGCTATTGTTTGGTCTGTCCAGTTGCACGTGTTAAAGGTATTGTTTCCCGGTCTGCCGCCGACGAAAAGGAGAAATGTCGGTTTATGGAAGGTTTTCACACGCATCCGCGACCTGATCATCACCTCTTTAGCCGCGTAGTACCCGTCGCATTCCTTCAGGTTGTTCAGTATCACACCGTCGGCTATGAAATCCACACAGTTTGTTTCGTTCATGATTCCGTTCCAATCAGCGCACGGTTCGGGTAGGTTATGAGTGTTCGGGTCCCTGCCGTAGACCGTAACGTTCAGTACGTAATCCGACACCTCTTTATCTGTAGAATTCAGCCATGACTGGTTGTAGGGTATCAACGGCGGCATTACACCTACAAGACAGGTCGGACATATGCGTTTGATATGTTCAGCGGCGCGTCTGACAGTCCATACATCGTCGTTGGATGGGTTATCCGGCACGCGTAACACGATCATGACAGGTCCGACAGGTTCATCCCATCCCACCGTATCGTTAGCGGACATTATGAAAGCAAGAGATTCAACCCTACCGATGTAATCATCGCGTAATACATGGGGTTGGATCGGCGGGACTACGTACACGGGTATTTTATTGAAATAGAGGGCGGTTTCCGCACGTTCCCTTTTCGGAAGTATGAATACTGTTTCGTTGTCCGGTTCGAGCCATTTGACAGCCGAGACAAATGAGTAGTTGAGGTACCATGCCGCGTATATCGCTTCCCCGAAGGAGGACCCTTCGCCCACCATGAAATTTATCGGTACACCTCCGTAGTCGTCCAAACAGTTTTCAATACAATCTTCCCCGACATCGTTGCATCCCGAACAGGTGACGAAATCGCATCTCTCACCTTTGAGTGTGGTTTCCGATAGACCCAGCCACCTCCATAAGAAGAAGCCGGACTTATTGGTACAACCGAGCACTACGCATCTCCCTGTATCTGTGCATACGTCCGTCATTATATCTGAGATGTTCCTCCATTCCACCGTCTTTAGAGTTGTAGTCCCTGTCTCATACCCCAAAGAGGTGTTGATCTCCGGCAACGTTGCCGGACCTTCCGTGCATCCGGAAACGAAGACCAGGAGTGTAAAGAGAACTGTTGCTAAAGCTAACGACGACCGTCTCATTATAAAACACCTTATTCAATCTCAGACATCGATATTATACCTTTCCTGAGCATGTGGATGATCTTGGAGATGTCCCTCTCATCGAGCCACACTTCTCCGAGATACCTGTATCTGGCAGCGTGACCGATAGCCTTTGAATAGTCCAACCTTTCGCCAGGGATCAGACGGACCGTCCTATCTTTAGGAGAGAGAAGAGTGAGTTTATACTTCGGTGTCAGCCGTTCAGGTCTGAATACGAGTTTCGGCGGTATCTGTTCATCAGGGTTTACAAGTATTCTTTCACCGGACATTGATAAATAGTACGGCAGTTCTGAAAGCACGTCCTTAACCTTCGGCGCACTCCTTATCTTACCGGGCTTTTTCGTCATCAACTCTTCTGTCAACATCCTGTCTTCGAAATGTTCTTCGAACAGTTCATCCGCGTGTTCCGAGTACATCGCTCCAAACCTGAGGTACGCTTTCCTCTCATCTTTCGTTTTCTCTTTAATCTCTTCGAATATCTCGCTCAACGATTTATCCCCTTCCACAGGTATATTGTTCAATCCTGTCTTTTCTAACGCGTTATAGTACGCCTTAATGATGTTCACCGCTCCGTTGACCTCCGATTCGTGTGCCTGGTAAGAGTGTCGGTAGGTGTTCTGTAGCGTTGTATAATACTTCTCCAGTACTTCGTCTTTGGCAGTCCACCGTTTAAACCTCTCTTCAACATCCTTTCTTATCAAATCGATGTTAACCGTTCCGCCGGCACGTAACCTGTTGGCTATCTCAACATCGGTAATCGTTCTTACCATATGTGGCCTGTTAATCTTTATCTGTTGTTCCATCCTTTTGATCTCCTTCTCTATCTCTTTCAACGCCTCTTCGTAAGGTTTACCTGTTGACTCAAACGTTTCCTTGGCTATCTGCGATGCGTTGGTTTTTATGTACAGGTATTCATAAGGGTCTGGTAAAGGTTGAAAAACGTCTGCCGAATCGAACAGTACTTGCTGTATCTCCCTACGCATTCTTGTCCCGAGTGTTATAAGAGATGCAAACATCTCCCTATCTATTTCCAATCCCTCTTTCTCTGCTTCTTTTACCATTCTGTTGACTTTAGCAGTGCTTGTGCCTTTCGGGACGGTATGCTCAAACATCCAGTTCCATTCCTGTGTTTGTCTGTTCATATACTCGTTTACTTTGACGTATGCGGCAAGCGGGTTCGTCTCAGATGTCTCGATGTTTCTGACGTTGTGGAGACTGTTCGTTAACGCGGTGCGCACCAAGTTAACCGTCTTCTTCTGAGTCGGCGATAACGTTTCCAACACTGTTTTGCTTTCCATAAGTTTGAGCACTTCTTCCGCCTTTTCGAATTCGTTGGTAGTCGGGTCTGCAAGTATTGTTCTGAGCCTATGTTCCACGAATTTCTTTGCTGTCTCATCCCGAACATGTCGGATCAGGAAAGATGCTGCCACATCAGCAGTTCTTCTATAGTAATCGTTCACGACCTCTGTAGGGTTGGATAGTTCTTTGATTGCTTCCTCAATGTATGCGGGCGGCATCTTCATAGGTCTTTCCAGAGCAACCGCTAACGTAGATGGAGCATGTGCAGCCCGCCTTCCGAACTCTTTAGCGCTTTCGATGGCCTCTTTTCTGGCGATATGCATCTTCACGTAGGAAGAATGCATCACCATCGTTCCGATAAGAGGTACCTTTTCAACCATTCTCACCCATCTCGGTAATCCCCTTGTCATCTCCCGGTATTTTGATAATGCTTCTTCATATTCTGCTTTGCTCACGATATAGGCATTGGTCTTCCTGTTCAACAGATCAAGAAGTTGTCGGTAACTCTTCCCGCGTGATTCTATTATCAGTTCGTCAAGCTTTTTATCCGACACCATGTCTGCCAAGACTTCACTGCTCGGGAGTTTTCGCTTACCTTCTAATATCATCACAACATCTTTATACCGTTTTGCGAATAGGAGTTTCAGCATGTATATCTTTGCCACCGGCGATAAACCGGATCTTTTTATCCGTTCTATAAGACTCCTTTCCCGTCCGCTTCTGGCAGTTTTGTATGCGTGTTTATATGCATTCTTGAGCACAGTACCTATACCGACGGCACGTAACGCCTTCAACGCCTTCCTAACCTTTTTCCGCGATTTTATCAGACCAGCCGCACTCGGCAACTCAATTCTACTTCCCATGTCTGCCTTGGGTAACGGACCCGGGAGTTTTGGTGAGGTGATATCGAACACTGCAAACGGGTTATCCCCTGAATAGAACATCGCCGCGAACAATAAACCGAGTATGATGAGAACGCCCACACATGCGGGCACGATATTGGGATTCTGAAAGACGTCGTTGAGGATATCTCCGAGGTTCTTAGCGTTGACCAGAACGAGTTGCGTATGCGGTAACCTTATCAATTTTTCGGACGGTTCGTAATCTCCGTACCCGTCAAACCTTATTCTGATGCTTGCCACATCCGGCCTGTCAACAGGGACAACGCAGTCAACCTCGCCGGATGCATTGGTTATTCCTGGTGCACATCCGGGTACTGGATATTCTCCAGAACTGTTTATTATGCTTACCGTTATGTTCATGGACGGAATGGGAATGTATCTGCTGTAGGGATTTATAAGATAATCCTCGTATGTCATCGACTCGTTTGCCCTCACAAGTTTGACTATGAGATGCGTTTCTCCGTCTTCGTGCCTGATCATCGGAAAGAGTTCTGTCGATACACTGTTAACCGTAGCGATCAGTAGAAGTATAGTGACCACTGTTACCGTATATTTAACATCGACACCTTTCGCAACACGTCCCATTAGGAACACCGATATATTGAGACAGGTCTTCAAATATAAATTTATCCTCGTGCTCATCCATGGTTACACCTTTTTTGCCTCTTCTATTATTCAAAAGATTCTTTCATAGATACGGTCAGCAGACGGTCCGTGGATTCCGACACGTAAAGGTCTATATCTTCAGTGCTTTTTCTCTTACTAACTGGGAATGATTTTCTACATCTTCCTTGGTCGTTTTTGTTTTTACTTCCATGCTAAAACCTCCTATTTTTCCTGTTGTTTCATAAACAACCGTTTGTAGATGGCCCTCAATGTATCTATTCCTTCACGATAGGATGTCCTGAGTTCTGTAAGGTCCAGCGGTAAACTGTTCATTGCTGTTGTCCCATATTCTATCGCCCTCTCAAAGGCGACCCTGGCTTGCTCTTCTGTTAGCAGATGGAAGTTCTTCTCAATAAATTCACACATCCCCATGAACGCCATGCTGGGATTATCTTTATTGGTTTTGTCATAGAGTTTGATCACCCTGTTAAAATATTCCTGTTTAAGCGAATCGTCTATCTCAGAGAAATGATCGCCGATGAACGTCGCGGATAAGAGCGGGTCGCGTTCATAAATCTTAAGATGATCTGAAAACTCCTTCCATGATATGTGTGGTTTTTCTACCTGTTCTGTTTTGCCTTTTGATTCCATACTTTCTTTGACCTTTCTAACCGCCGGATGCATCTCAGGATATGCTGCTGTAATCGTGGACAGAAGCACAGCAAAGGTAGCAAGTTTTCTAATCATCTTTCGACCAGACTTTTTAGTTTGTTTTCTTTTTGGATTTTGTTCAGATGTCCGAACGTCTTTCATGTGTATCATCTATAATTTGACATATTTAAAGGTGTAAGTAAGACCAATATCTTCCAATTTCCGATTACTTTTCCGTTACTGCCATAGTTTACCATACACAACCACAATATTTATATATAACAAATGTATTATATATAAATAGGGTGGTAGATGATGTACGGATATTATGATGTGAAAAGGTTGGGTGTCGGAAAAGGTATGGTAAACCAGAGGAGGGATACCGTGCCTATAGACATCAAACCTCATCGGGTCAAATTCTCACATCCCAAATACTATGTTCATTCGTTACATCGGCGAAAGAAAGTTGAGAACGATTTTGCCTACAGAATGTTCATGGCTTCAAAAAGACCTCGTCCTAAGAGAATAAAGTTGTCTTTAATATCATTGGAAAACAGTAACAAAACAGAAAAGGTGGATTTTCTGGTCATCACTGTAAAAAATGTCTCAGGAGTTGTCGGTGTAAAAGTAGGTTATACAAAGGATAAAAATTATGATACTGCGGACAACGAGTTTCTCGTCCCAGATTTTGACGAGAACGGAAAAGTTAGAGGATTCTTTATCTGTAAAAGTACGGGGTTTGAAAGCATCATACAACGGTCGATTGAGAACAATGTTGGGGTGGAGAAGGCTTTCTTCGATAGGATCATCGAGGACTGACCTTTGGATGTCCTAAGAGTCCATCGGTGAACGCACGGGTGCGGTTTTGTAGTAAATTTTAAATAACCTTCCTTTTAAATTTTGAACATGGGTAGAGGATTTGCCTTTTCGTTTGATGCATTCGTAGCGTTCATGCTTGCCATGGTTGTCATAGCCACATTGTTTGCATTCGTTAACAAACCGTACGGTTATTACGATGAATACAGACAGATGTATCTGATAGGAAGGGATACCATAGAAACCATGAGCAGGGCCGAATATTCAGCAAACCGGACGTATATGGAGGAGTTTGCCTCGCAACTGGATTCTTCTCCTGAGGGGGCTTGCAACCTTGTCCGCAATTTTATCCCTGTACAGTATGCATTCAGGATTGAAGAGTACAACAACGATACCGACTCCTGGGATTTAGTGTGCGAGAAAAAGAGGTTGGAAGGAAGCGAACATACCCATCTAGGATGCGATGATTTTGCAAAACTTAAAGTCACATTACCGTTCATCGTAGTTGAAGATTCTGTACCTCCGTCAACTGATCAGCAGTACGGGTACAACGGATGCACCGGTGAATGGACACCCTGCGCCACACCGGAATCGGTTTTCGAACCGGGTTCTTTAGAGAATAGATTGTTACGGTTGGTGATCTGCGTATGAAAAAGGGGTTTGCATTTACTCTGACGATGTTGGTGGTGATGTTCTTTGTGGTCACGGCGGTTACTTTGTGGGCGCAGGCCCAGGAGCAGAAAGAGAAACAGATATCGCAATCTATGAAATACTATGTTGTGTCCCAAGGTATGCAGTTGTTGAACGAAGAAGTGATCACACGGTTCTCCAACAGGTCCGCTTACTACGCATTGTACAAACTCGCTAACTGGACGGTTGACCATCCTTTGAGAGAGGGTGGAGACCTGCCGACAACCATTGGCGGACCGCTGGATCATAAAGATGTTGCCAATGTAAACAAATCTATATACATGTTGATGATGAACGGCACTGCCGAAGAAAACCTTTTTACCGACAATGATGCGCTTAAGTACACACCCGAAGAAAAGAAGGAGTATACGTTCAACGGGTTCGTCAGCAAGGTTGAAACATCGTGTAACGCGCTCGGTCTGAACTGTTCCCTCAGTCAGCCCAGAAACTTCTCCTTTATACAGGTCGACCCATGGACGGTTCAACTGTATTTTGAAGTGGACAGAAACATTACAACTCTGGACGG
>JAGGXE010000053.1 GCA_021163225.1 Candidatus Micrarchaeota archaeon
GTGTAGAACGGTCTAAAACTGCCTGCAGTTTGCAATTCTGGTAAACTTGTATCTGAAAAATCTTCTGATGAGAGGTTCAGTTTGTCCAGGATCTTTTCTTCTGATTCGTTGAGCTGTGAATGTTTCCCGATAAGGTTTATGCATAACCATTCATCGCCTCTTTTGTAGATGTCTGGAAACCCGTATCTGTCCGTGGCACACATGTACTCGTTTTCGAACGGTTCATCTTTGGATGTAGCCATTCTTTCCAAAACCTCTATGTTGAAGATGTACGATTGAAGACTGTGTACAAACATTTGGAGAGAAGTCTTCGGCAATTTTCTGAGAGCGCCAATGTAATCTCTGGGGTGTTGGGCGAGGTGATGGAGAATTATATGTTCTAATCTGAGGAACCTGGGATATTCGTGTACGGCTCGGGAGTAGTTCCCAGATTCCTTTAATCTATCCCTGGCCTTGATAACAGATGTGTTTCTTTCATTCTCGGTATCTGTTAGAAACATCAGAACTGCCTCTTTGAACATACCTTTCAGCAAAAGATAACCTATTATGTGGTTATTGTATCTGTTACCGAACCTCTGGATACCGAACAGGTTAGGTATGATTTGCGGCAGTTCCCCCCTGCTCTCGGGTTTAAAGCCTTTTCCGTAAGTCATTACTACTGTGAACCTGTTGGCTATGAGGTCTCCCAACTGAACAGGCACATCTGAATACCACATCCCGTTTATCTTGATATCTTTTATGTTCAATTTTGACAGGTCTTCCTTTCTTATATTGAATCCTGAGACGAGTTGCGTAGTGATCGCAACCTTATCTTTGGTGCCTGCAAAACCGAATCGTTTCCACGAAACCCTTAACCGTTTTGCGATTGTTTTTATGGCTGCAAACGTGTCCCAATTCCTCTTCTGCAGAACAAATATCAAATATTTGTTGCCGAAGTCTTTACACTCGATTTTTCGGTCTTTTTCCAGCACTACCCAATTCTTGATAGATATTTTGCGAACGGGCGCGATCTCCGGTGAAACTATTTCTTCAACGACAAAATCCTCTGGGTGTTCCTTTATCTTGATCCTGTCTAGTTCAAGCCCTTTCACATCGTACAGTGTATTAAACCTCTTTTTAACCGATTCTACGTCTATGTCCACCATCCTAATCACTTTTACATCATCACTTTTATATCTGTGCATTTGCCTTTGTGAAAAATTCTTTATAAAAATGGTTCTCGGTGAGGTTGGATGAGAGATAAGGCGCGAACAGAATTTATGAGGGTTGATTGTTAAGGATGGGTGTCTTTGTGAATAAATCTTTATAAAATTAATTCGCTGAGTTGGAGATGGTAAAAAGAAAAGTAAGATGGTTAGTTGTCTGGAAGATATTGGGAATAAAAGAGTATGAGAATATGAGAAAAGATACTACGAGAATGAGTGATGAGGTCGGTAGATAGTTCAGTATAAAACATAATTCTCCGCATCGAGTTGATTGGATTTATTCACAATTGCAAAGGATGGTGGGAATGGCACGCGCTTTTAAAACTTATTTGCTCAATAATTCGTGTTTATGCATATTTTTTTGTTAAGGGTGATGCCATGGATAATAAGAAAAAACAACAATTAAAATATGTGATAAACCCTTCCTCTGGTCATTTCAGATTCTTCCTTGGGTTAAGTGTTCTGTGCATCCTTTTAATCGTATGGTACTTGACTCACGGATATTTCGGTCCAGTTGCGGATGAACAGTTTGCAAAATGTCTTGCTTCGAAAGGAGTTGTGATGTACGGCGTAGATTCGTGTCATTACTGTACAATACAGAAGGCGATGTTTGGTAACAATTTTAGGTATATCCATTATATCGAATGTAGGAAGGAAAGGGAGAGATGTTTGGAAGACGGTGTTACCCTGTACCCAACCTGGGTCATCAACGGAACGAAAAATCCGGGACTTAAACACCTAGACGAATTGGCCGCGTTGACGGGATGTCATCTTACTTCGTGAACACACGTCTTTTCCACAGCTGTACGAGTTTGACATTTTTTAAATCGATAAGAAGAACTGGTGGTGCTGGATAAAGTTTTAATATGCGTTTGTCCAAAATAAGAAACAATGATGAAATGAACAACCGCTGAGAATCCTTTTGGATTTGATGATGAGGCTAACAGCGGCTGAACAAAAGCTTATAAATTCCTTTTTCGAACAAACTCCTGGAATAGTTCTACAACTTCAAACTCTTCCCCTGATAGCATCGGAGGGTACAGCGAGTAGAAGTATTTTATCAGATGCAATAACTCCTTGAGTTCATCATCGTCACCTTCTATGAGCATTGCGTACACATCTTTTTTGGCAATAGCATCGAACTTCGAATTTATCTTTCCGGCCAACACATCTACCCTACGAACCTCATTCATCGTGAAAGTGAGCGGCACTTTGAGATGTCTGCTCATAAACTCTTTCAAGACATATGGATCCTTTTTGAAATAGGCAACCTGCACCATCATGTTGTAAGGTGCAAACTCATTCTTTTCGTCCGGGTCGAACAGGCATCTTCCTTGGATAAATCCACCGTTTTCCACTTCTATGGCAAGGTATTCCGGAAGACCTAGTTTTATTACCCATTCCGATTTTGCTATCGGTCTGACCAGCCCGTTATCTTTCTTAACATACATTATCTTTTTACGTATGGGTACCGGTTCTACCAGGACCGAATGCTCTATTATATGTTTGATTAACTTATGTGCAAAAGGATGTCTCTTTTTATGTTCGAGATGTTTCTTGATGAGTTCGGTATCATTCATAGAACACACCATCCATCAAGTAACAACAATAAATATCGTGCATTTGTCCTTTTTATATCTATCGCAGGTCAAGATAACTAACTGTCCTACACTTCCCTTTTCCCCACACTCCGTAACTCTGTGGATCAATTTTACAAAGAATTGTACGCAAGGGCGGTTTCCATACGATAGAAGTAAAATTCAGTGGTTTTCCAGTGGTATGATAGAAAAGTTTAATAATGTGACAGTTTTTA